>CAXTNS010000004.1:11796-16390 GCA_964245465.1 uncultured Thermoanaerobaculia bacterium | reverse complement strand
TCTCCAGGCGCGGCTCGACGATCCCACCAAGCGATGGAAGTTCCGCCGCGGCGATCTGGACGACCGGCTGCTCTGGGACGACTACCTGAAGGCCTACGAGGACGTCCTCGCCCGCACCAGCCAGAAACACGCCCCCTGGTACGTCGTGCCCTCGAACAGGAAGTGGTTCCGCAACCTGGTGGTCGCCACGATCCTGGTGCGGGCGCTGGAGGACCTGGACATCAAGGTCCCCGAAGCGACGGAGGATCTCAAGGGGATCACGATCGAATAGATCCGGCGCGTTTCGGCCGTTTCCAAGCACTTTCCTTTTTGTCGGTCTCCAATCGACATGCTGTAGCCATGCAGCCATCAGGAAAGGAAAGAAGCCCCATGAGGAAACATTCGAAGCTCCTGATCCTCGCCTTCATTGCAGCCATCCTGGTTCCGGCCTTCGCCTTTGCCCTTATCCCCCCCGAGGACAGCGAGCGCGGCAAGCTCGCCATTTTCGGCGGCTTCCAGTTGCCCGACCTCGAGGTCCAGCCCTCGCTCGATACGCTGCCCCGCGGCTCCCGGAAGGCCCTGGAGAACCCTGCGCTGCAGCGCTTCTTCGCCCACCAGTCGGACGAGTGGGAGGTGCGGTGGGACAAGCGCAGCAACCGGCCGAACCTGATCCAGGGCGCCGGCATCCCCCTGCTGCCCGGCCGCGGCAACAAGCTCGCACTCTCCGATCTCAAGCTCTCGCATGAAGGCGGCCTGCGCGTGGCGGACGTCGAGGCCAAGCTGCGCGCCTTCCTGGACGAGTTCCCCGAGCTCCTGAGCGTCGGCAACTTCGATCTCCGTTTCGACGAGAGCAGCTCGGTCCTCGTCGACGCGGAGCACCAGACCTGGTTCGTCGAGTTCCAGCAGTTCCACCGCGGCATTCCGGTCGAAGGCGCCAAGGTCTTCTTCCGCATCAACAACGGCAACATCGTCCAACTCGGCGCCGAGCGGGTGGCCGAGGTGCGGATCAACCCCAACGCCAAGATCGACCGCGCCGCGGCCATCGCGGCGGCCATCAAGCCCCTGGGCTTCCGGGTGAGCGAGATCGAGGAGATCCGCAACCCCGGTACGCTCGAATTCGTCCCCGTGCTGACCGCGGGCGAGCGGCCGGCCGAGAAGTTCGAGGGCCAGACTGGCCAGGGCTACCGCCACCTCCTGGTCTGGGAAGTGGAGATCCGCCGCGCCGGCGACAGCCACGTCTGGCAGGCGCGGGTCAACGCCAAGAGCGGCGAGCTCGTCTCCCTGATCGACCGCACCTACTATGCCCAGGTGACGGGCGGCATCTATCCCACCACCAACACCGATCCGGAAGTGGTCCGGCCCCTGCCCTTCACCAACGTCACCAACGGCGGCGCCAAGGTGACGGACGCCGGCGGCAACTACACCTACTCGGGCGGCGCCGCCACGGCCACCCTGAACGGCAAGTACTTCAATATGGTCGACAACTGCGGCGCCATCTCGCAGTCGAACAGCACGACGGGCAACCTGGCCTTCGGCACCAGCGGCGGCACGGACTGCACCACCCCGGGCGTGGGCGGCGCCGGCAACACCCATGCCTCCCGCACGGGCTTCTACCACCTGACCAACATCAACCGGAAGGCCGCGGGCTTCCTGCCGGGCAACGCCTGGCTCGCCAGCACGGTGACGGCCAACATGAACATCAACAACACCTGCAACGCTTTCTGGAACGGCTCGACGGTCAACTTCTACCGTTCGGGCGGCGGCTGCTCCAACACGGGTGAGATCGCGGCCGTCTTCCTCCACGAGTGGGGCCACGGCATGGACACCAACTCCGGAGGCGCCGCTTCCGACAAGGGCACCGGCGAGGCCGTGGGCGACACCTTCGCCTTCATCGAGACCAAGGACCCCTGCATCGGCAAGAACTTCCAGCCCGGCGTGGCCTGCGCCAACTGCAACGCCACCTGCACGGGCGTGCGCGACATGTCGTCCTTCGCCGTCGGCGGCAGCCACACCATCGCCAAACCCAGCACCGTGACCGACAACAACGGCATCAACTGCGACCGCTACAACTGCCCGTACTACCAACTCGTCTTCATCGGCGCCTATCAGGGCCCCATGGGCTACGAGGGGCACTGCGAGAGCTACATCGCCAGCACGGCCACCTGGGACCTCGCCCAGCAGCTCATCGCCCGCTGGGGCTCGACCGTCGGCTGGCAGAAGATGGATGCCATCTGGTACAAGAGCCTGACCCCCAGCAAGAGCGCCTACCGCGTCGCCTCGGGCGGCAAGTGCAACCCGGCGGCCGCGGTCGACGGCTGCGCCGCTTCGAACTGGTACACCGTCTTCCTCCCGGCGGACGACGACGACGGCAACCTGGCCAACGGCACGCCCAACGCCTGCCGGATCTGGGACGCCTTCAACGCCCACGGCATCGCCTGCGGCGCGCGCCCGACCTGCACGCAGTAGACGGCAGTCTCAGCGTCCTTGCCGTAGCGACCTCACCCCAACCCCTCTCCTGAAGGAGAGGGGCTTTAATTGAGCCTTCTGGTCTTTCTCTCTAGGTACTGAGTCAACCATGCGTGGGGGGCACGCCTGACTCGATGGAGAAGGCGTCAAGCAGAGCCCGCTGCTGCTCGGCGGGACTCAGATCGAGAAGTTCGGGCTTATCAGCCAAAGCCCGCATCGCCGAATTCTGGAAGGCCGTGAGGATGATCGTGCGGCAAAGGACCGCGGGCTGCTCCCCACGTTCGCGGGCAGCCTTCTCAATCATGGCCATCTCGCTGGGGGAGAACGACAGCATCATTCGCTCGGTTCGCTTGGACTCGGGCGGCGGCAGAGCTTCCAGGCTGATCGGGAGCTTTGGTAGTGGGCGCTCGCGGCGGCGGGGCATATTGGACGACGATTCTATCAGTAGAGGAAGTGGTTGACCCATGCGGTCTTCCAGGTCATCGGGCCGGGCGTACTTCCCGGGCGCACCGCCCTCCGAATAGACCTCAAACAAGGGGGCGTCCGTCCCCTCTTGAGACTCCGGTTTCTGGACGGGCATCTCAGCGCTTGAGGCCCACGCCTGGGCATCTCATTGGCACCGGCGACCGGCAGAGCCGCACGGGACCGCGTCAGGGATCTCCGGGGCGAGCATGGGGGGCAATTCTATCCGGCGGTGGCTCCCGCTTGGGTGTGCGGGCGATGTTGACAGTCCGTTCACCCGCCCTGTACTCTCGCCGAAATGACATGAAACGCAGTGAGTGAGGGATCGCGGTTGCAGGCTCCGCGACCGGCAGCTCGTGCGGCGCGGGATCTGGAGAGGAGAGGCCATGCGAGATGAAGCCCGAGGCGGACGTGGAGTTTTCTTCTGGGCGGTGGCGGTGGTGAGCATTGCCCTGGCCTGCGGGAGCGCGGGCGCCCAGGAGCTGCGGGCAGGAGCGGCGGGGCGCGAGGTCTGGATCACTCTGGCGGAGCGCGACCTGGCGGCGCTCCAGGAGTCCAAGTCCATCGGCGATTGGAAGGACGCGCTCCAGATCTATGCCGCCCACGACGGCCTGGTGCTGGCGCTGCTGCCCGAGGAGCGGCTGGAGGCGCTGGGACGGGCCGTGCACCAGCGCCTGAAGCGCTGCGGCGGATTCATCACCCACCCCTCGCGCGAGGCGGCGCTCGACTCCCTCTACCCGCGCCCCGAGTACGCCCCGCTCGCGATCAGCTACACCATCGACAACACGGCGGTGGCCCAGACGCTCTACTCCGCGGTGCAGCCGGCCAACATCGTCGACATTATCAAGCTGCTGGCCAGCAACACCACGCGCTACTACACGACCTCCGGTGGGGTGAACGCGGCCAACCAGCTTAAGACGGTCTGGGAGAAGTATGCCGTGGGGCGGAGCGACGTGACCGTCGAGCTGTTCACTCACCCCACCTGGGCCCAGCCCTCGGTGATCGCCACCATCCCCGGCACCAGCCTCCCCGACGAGGTGGTGGTGATCGGCGGCCACCTCGACTCGATCAACAGCTCCTCTCCCACCGCAGGCACCGCCCCGGGGGCCGACGACGATGCCTCGGGCGTGGCCTCGCTCACCGAGGCCTTCCACGCCGCCATGGTGAGCGGCTACCGCCCCCAGCGCACAGTCAAGTTCATGGCCTACGCCGGCGAGGAGGCCGGCCTGCGCGGCTCGGGCGAGATCGCCGCCAACTACCGGACGAACGGCGTCAACGTGGTCGGCGTGCTGCAACTCGACATGACCGACTACAAGGGCTCGGCCCCCGACATCGTGCTGATCACCGACAACACCAACGCCGCCCAGAACACCTTCTTGGGCAACCTGATCGACACCTACCTGGGCCTTTCCCACAGCACCAGCACCTGCGGCTACGCCTGCTCGGACCACGCCTCCTGGCACAGCCGGGGCTTCGCCGCTTCGATTCCATTCGAGTCGCTGGTCGGCCAGCACAACCCGCGCATCCACACCGCCAACGACACGCTAGCGAACAGCGACGCGACCGCCGGCCATGCCGCCGCGTTCGCCCGTCTCGCCGCGGTCTACATGGCCGAGCTGGCCAAGGGCAAGCTCACCGGCGTGCCGGTCGCGCGCATGCACGCGCTCTGCGAGGACGAGTCGGTGAT
>CAXTNS010000004.1:0-11786 GCA_964245465.1 uncultured Thermoanaerobaculia bacterium | reverse complement strand
GTCAAACAGTGACCTTCACCTCCGTGGGCAGCGAGGACGGGTGGACCTCGGGACCGTCCGAGACCAGCAAAGTGGGAGGCAGCGCGACCGCCTCGGACCCGACCTCGTCCGGCCTTGCGGGGTGGGCGACTCCAGCGGCGACCTCCACTACCGTAGCGTGCTGGCGTTCGACACCTCGGCGATCCCCGACGGCGCGACCATTACCGCCGCGACCTTGAGCCTGGTGCGCGCCTCGGTAAACGTCCGGGGAGCGAGCTGCCCTCTCCGAGAGGGAGCGGGAGGGTGAGGTCGCACGGGCAAGACGCCAGGCTCACTTTTCCCCTCGGCCCGCACTCTACCTATTGAACCTCCGGGAAGACTTTCCGTCAGGTACGCGGAGATGGCCTGACTGTTTCTTCAGGTCTTCACGGGACTGTTGTCATCATCATGACGTCAGGAAAGGAAAAGAGCATGAGGACACGTTCGCTCTGGTCGAAGTTCCTGCTTCTCACCCTGATCGGGACCCTTCTCGTCCCCAGCCTGGCCTTCGCATTGATCCCGCCTCAGGACAGCGACGGCGACACCGACGCGGCCAAGCTTCTGGCTATCCTCGGGGGCTTCCAGTCATCCGTGATCGAGGTCCAGCCCTCGACCGAAACATTGCCTCGCGGCTCCCGCGCGTCCCGGGAGAACCCGGCCCTGCAGCGCTTCTTCGCTCATCAATCCGACGAGTGGGAAGTGCGGTGGGACAAGCGCAGCGACCGGCCGAACATGGTCCAGGGCGTCGGCATCCCGCTGCTGCCCGGCCGCGGCAACAAGCTCACGCTTTCCGACCTCAGGCTCCCTCATGAGGGCGGTCCGAACCTGGCGGACGTCGAGGCCAATCTGCGCGCCTTCCTGGAAAAGTTCCCGGAGCTTCTGAACGTCGGCAATCTCGACCTGCGCCTCGATGAGAAGAGCTCGGTCTACGCCGGTGGCGAGAACGATCTCTGGTTCGTCGAGCTCCAGCAGTTCCACCGCGGCGTGCCCGTCGAAGGCGCCAACGTCTTCTTCCGGATCAACAACGGCAACGTCATCCAGCTCGGCGCCGACCGGGTGGCCAATGTGCAGGCGGATTCCACCCCCAGGATCGACAACGTGGCGGCCCTGGCTTCGGTCTTCAAGGCTCTCGATTTCAAGGTTGGCGAGATCGAAGAGATCACCAATCCCGGCACGCTCAAATTCGTCCCGGCGCTGACCGCGGGCGAGCGGCCGGCCGAGAGGTTCACGGGCGCGGCCGGCCAGGGCTACCGCCATCTCCTGGTGTGGGAAGTCGAATTCCGCCGCGCCGGCGACACGGCCACCTACCGGGCCAAGGTCGACGCCACGAACGGCGACCGCGTCGCCCTGGAAGACCTCACCTCCTATGCCCAGGTGACCGGCGGCATCTACCCCACCACCAACACCGATCCGGAGACGGTGCGGCCCCTCCCCTTCGCCAACGTCACCAACGGCGGCTCCAAGGTGACCGACGCGGCCGGCAACTACACCTACTCCGGAGGCACGGCGACCTCCACCCTGAACGGCAAGTATTTCCGGATGTCCGACGCCTGCGGCTCCATCTCGCTCTCCAACAGCTCGACGGGCAACCTCGCTTTCGGTACCAGCGGCGGCACGGACTGCACCACCCCGGGCGTCGGCGGCGCCGGCAACACCCACGCCTCCCGCACGGGCTTCTACCACCTGACCAACATCAACCGGAAGGCCGCGAGCTTCCTGCCGGGCAATGCCTGGCTCGCCAGCACGGTGACGGCCAACATGAACATCAACAACACCTGCAACGCTTTCTGGAACGGCTCGACGGTCAACTTCTACCGTTCGGGCGGCGGCTGCTCCAACACGGGTGAGATCGCGGCCGTCTTCCTCCACGAGTGGGGCCACGGCATGGACACCAACTCCGGAGGCGCCGCTTCCGACAAGGGCACCGGCGAGGCCGTGGGCGACACCTTCGCCTTCATCGAGACCAAAGACCCCTGCATCGGCAAGAACTTCCGTCCCGGCGTGGCCTGCACCAACTGCAACGCCTCCTGCACGGGCGTGCGCGACATGGCCTCCTTCGCCTCCGGCGGCAGCCACACCATCGCCAGGCCCAGCAACGTGACCTCCAACACCGGCATCAACTGCGATCGCTACGCCTGCCCCTACACCTCCGGCCTCTCCGCCTACCAGGGGCCCATGGGGTATGAAGGCCACTGCGAGAGCTACATCGCCAGCACCGCCAACTGGGACCTCGCCCAGCAGCTCATCGCCCGCTGGGGCACCACCACCGGCTGGCAGAAGATGGACGCCATCTGGTACAAGAGCCTGACCCCCAGCAAGAGCGCCTACCGCGTGGTCTCCGGCGGCAAGTGCAACCCCTCGGCCGCGGTGGACGGCTGCGCCTCCACCAACTGGTACACCGTTTTCCTGTCCGCCGATGACGACGACGGCAACCTCGCGAACGGCACGCCCAACGGCTGCCGGATCTGGGACGCCTACAACGCCCACGGCATTGCCTGCGGCGCTCGTCCGACCTGCACGCAGTAGCGATCTTCTTTTCGTTCCTTTTCGGGCCGGGCCAAGAGCCCGGCCCGCTTTCTTTTGCTATCCTCCCCCACGCTTTCGAAGCGGAGCCGAGATGAGCAGAGCCCGTCAAGAGCGTCGCGAAGCGCAGCGGCGCGAGCGCAAGACCGGCGTCAGGCCTCCGGGCAAGAGACGCGACCTCTGGTGGGCCCTGGGCCTCACCGTCCTGGCCTGGGCGCACCGGCTGGCCTTCCTGCGCTCCAACCGGGACTGGAGCTGGCCCTACACCATCTTCTACGAGGGCGACTCCGAGACTTTCTACAACTACGCCCGCGCCTTCCTCAAAGGCCAGCTCTACGACAACGGCATCCCCTTCCACCCTCCCGGCTTCGCCTGGGTGCTGGCCTTCGTCCACGCGCTCGTTGGCGCCGGTCCCGGGAACGACCGAGTTCCCTACTTCGCTGTCAAAGTCGTCATGGCCCTCATCGGCAGCCTGCCCGTGGGCCTCCTCTACCTCCTGGTCAAGCCCTACCTCGGCCGCGCCGTGGCCCTCGCCGCCGCGCTCCTCTGCACCTGGAGCTTCGGCCTCTACGTGATCGGCGTGGCGCCCGTGACCGAGGGCACCTATCTGACCCTCCTGATGCTCTGCCTGCTCCTCTGGACGCGCCGCTTCGAGCATCCGTTGGCCGCGCCGGACGCGACTCCAGGCGGCTGGAAATCCGCCCTGGGCCTGGGATTGCTCCTCGGCTTCCTCGCCCTCACCCGCGCCGAAGCCGTGCTGGTCGCCGCGGTCCTCGTAGGGACAGGTCTCGTATCCGCGCTGCGCCGCCGAAACGGATTCAAACCGTGGGCGCTGGTGACCCTTGGCTGGATCCTCGCCGTGGCGCCCTGGGCCCTCCGCAACGCCATTCACCTCTCCGAGATGAACGAACGCCTGGCCGGACAGCTCGCCGAGCCGCTCCCCACCTTCGTACCGCTCACGATTTACGGTCCCGTGAACCTGGCCTTGGCCAACAACCCGCGGGCGAACGGCACCTTTTCGCGCGAGTTCCTGGCTTCAAAAGCCCAGTCCGGAGTTCTGGACCTCACCGATCCCCAGCACCTGGAGTTCATCCTCCACGGCAACCGCCTCGCCCGGGACTGGATCCGACAGAATCCGGGCGGCTTCGTCCAACTCGTCCTACGGAAGTGGACCCTCTTCTTCTCCGCCTGGAAACTCGGCTGGACCCAGTGGGACTGGCCCGGGGGCTTGAACGGCACGCGCCTGCCCGTGGACGTCTTCACCCCGAACTCCGGCGCGGGCTGGGGATTGGGACTGCCCCTCGCCGTCCTGGGACTCCTCTGCTGTCTCGCCACCCCGGGAGCCCCCCGCCGCTGGCTGGTGATCGTCCTCCTCCTGACCCTCGCGGGGATGATCACCACCGGCCTCTTCTTCGGCTACGTCCGCCAAGGCCTGCTCTACCTCCCCTTCTGGCTGACGTTGACCGCGACCGCCCTGGTCTGGATCGGCGAGAAGATCGTAAAGCTCACCTCCGGCTTCACTCTGAACCCGATCGATCCTCCACGGCGGCTCCTGCAGGTTCTCGGTGGAATCGCGGCGCTCCTGCTCATCCTGGAATTCTCGGGGATGGGTGCCAATCGCAACTACGAGGCGACGGGGACGACGCTGGCGGGACAGAAGTTTTTGGATCGGGATCAGCCAATGTTCCTAAAGGTCCTGCCTCGCTGACATTTCTCCAAATAGAAACCTGATCCATTCTCTCCAGGGCAATCCATAGGCCACCCTGGAGCTTCTGCTTGGTCCACACTAAACAACGGACCATTCCACGGTTTCTATAGGGACTGTAGAAGCTGACTCGTCGATCCACCTGATGGAAAGAAAGGGGAAAACCATGTCCGACATTCAGCGTCAGCAAGCCCACGGTGGCAGAGTCCTCCTCATAGCTGGCAGTCTATGCGCCCTCTTCGGCCTTTTCATGTTCGCGCAGCGCCAAGAGCTTGCGGGCTTCTTCTTTGGCGCTCACTTCCTGTTCGGTATTCCTCTGACGGGTGGCGATGCCCTCAAAGTCAACATGATGGCGCTCAGCAGTGCCGTCACCGTGCTAATGGGCCTTGTGATCCTGGCGGTGGGCATGGTCCTCTTCCTCAAATCCGCTCAGCCAAATCGGGATACGACAGCCACCCCAATCTCCTCTTGACCAATTCTTTGCCACAGGAGAGAGAATGCATATTCTACTGCTAATCCTGCTCTCTCTATTTCTGCTCTATCTCCTAAGCTTGGCGACGGTCTTGCTCCTGTCGGTGTTTCTCATTCGACAAAAGCTCCGGCAACATCAGGAGAACGGGCGTTTCGGTTACTGAGACTTCTGTGGAGAGGACACCTATGTCCTCTCTATAGGTCACTTCCTCCCAACGCTTCGCCCTTGGAAGTCGGGCACTTCCTTTGCTCTTCCAAAACCTCCTGACGTATTGACCCCCCTTCAGGAGGAGAACATGAAGATCTCCGTCTCATGGACCGTTGCCGCGGTACTGAGCCTTGCCTTTCCTTTACAGGCTCAGGAAATCCCCATCGTCGGCGAGACGATCGACGTGCGCGTGGTCAACGTCGAGACGGTCGTTACCAATTCGTCCGGCGAGCGAGTTCGCGGGTTGACGATGGCGGACTTCCGGCTGATGGTGGACGGCCGGGAGGTGCCGGTCGAGTACTTTGCGGAGATCGAGGAGGGAACTTCCGTGAAGGCCGCGCCGGGGGCTCCCGTGGCCGCGGGGGAGGAGGTGGGACGGAGCTATCTCGTCTATGTGGATGATTCGTTCTCCCTCGCCAACCGGCGCAATGCGGTGCTGGAGAAGCTGGAGAGCGACCTCTCCCTGCTTCACCCCGCGGACCAGATGGCGATCCTCGCCTTCGACGGCTCCCATCTCAGCGTGCTGTGCCACTGGACCGGGGATGCAGGGACTCTCAGGAAGGCGCTCGAGCAGGCCCGGCAGCGTCCGGCTACGGGGGGTGACATGCTGGCCAAGCAGCGGGCTCTGCAAGTCGACGTGGATTGGGTTCTGGACAGTGCCGACAGCATCGAGACGGGCGATTCCATCCGGGTGGGAGGTCCCAAGGTCAGTGAGGTCGAAGAGCTCTTCAAGTACATGTCCAAGCGGATCAGCCCCGAGGCGCGGACTCAGCTCGGCAAGACCACGGGGGCCGCTCTCGCCGCCCTGCGGGGCTTCGAGACGCCGCCCGGCCGCAAGGTCATGCTGCTCCTCTCCGGCGCCTGGTCGCTGTCTGTGGCGCCTCGGCTCTATAGTCCCCTGGTGCAGGCCGCCAATCAGCTCGGCTACACGGTGTATCCGGTGGACGCCTCTCAATCGGACGCCATTGAAATCACCGCGCTGGACACGCTGGCGCGGGCCACGGGCGGCCGGGTCATCGTTTCGGCGGCCAACGACGCTTTCCGGCAGGTCGTTGCAGACTCGGGCTCCTATTACTGGCTCGGCTTCACACCGTCCTGGAAGGCCAACGACCAGCAGCATCAAGTGACCGTCGAGGTCCGGCGTCCCGACCTCAAGGTGCGGTCCCGAGACGGCTTCTCGGACCTTTCGCGCCGCACCGAGACGGCCTTAAAGGCCGAGAGCGTGCTCCTCTTCGGCGGCGACCAAGAAGACCGGCGCCTCATCGTCCAGTTGGGCACTCCCAAGCGGAGCCGGGGAAATTTCGAGGTGCCCGTGACGCTCGGCGTCCCCGTCGAAACCCTGGCACTGACGCCAAAAGGAAAGGGATATCTGGCGGAGGTCCCGATCGCCATCACCACCGAGGACGCCACCGGCGAACGAGCCAGCCTGTCGGGGGCGTCTCTCAAGGTGGTGGTTGAGACCTTGCCGAAGGCCGGCACCTACGCCCGCTTCCAGACCGTCGTGCTCGTGAGCAGCCTGGAGCAGCGGCTGGTGTTCACTGTTCCAGACCCGGTGAGCGGGCACATCCTGTGGAATGAGGCGCGGGTGGAGGCGGGGAAATAAAACGGTGCGGTACTGAACGCCGTAACGGATCGATCACGTATAACCCTCGAAGAGAGACGCCCCGCCGTTGGTGCACCCGGTGAGCGCATGGTAGAGGACCGGGGCGTCTCTATGGAACGGTGTTGCCGTTGCACGCGGAGAGGTTGCGGGGGTATTTTCGTCACGTCCCATACCCCCGGAACCCCTATCTTTCGCGATGGCACAAACGCTCCGTAGAGACGCTCCAGTCCTTAACCGGGCATTTTCCCGGTCCACAAACGGCGGGGCGTCTCTCGAAGGCACGCCCTACCATCTACGAAAACCCTCTGGACCAGATCGCATTCCTGATCCCAACCAGTGCGTTTATCGGAACCGGTCCCTCATCAAAGATTCCCACAAATCGGCCACCGCTGGATCGTTGGGCTTGATGTCATACAGGCTCAATACGAGATCGAAGGCTGTAAGGAAATAGCTCTGCTCATCCCGAAAATCGGCATAGACACGGCCGCGCAGCAACGGCGGGAACGAGTCGGCTTCCTCCCCTGTCAGCAGAACGGGGAATACAGTTCGCTTCGCCGATTCGGTCCCCAGCATCCGGATACCCATAAGGTCCCACTCTGCCGCCGCGACACTTCCCCTTTCCGAGGCGAGGTTCTTCGCCTTCCGACGGTAGAGCGGAGTTCCAACCACGACAACCTGCTCGCATTCCTCGACCCGTTCTACAAACCGCGGAATGCTTGAGCCAATGCGGCTGTTCTCCCACCGGTCCAGCACCACGTCAATCCCTGCCTTCCGCAGATCGGTCGCCAGCGATTTCTCTACCCAGCGTTCGTGTTCTCTTTCACCCCAGGCGTAGCTGATGAAACATTCCGGAGCCTTGATCTTCTGCTCCGTCACATAAGCCTGCACGCGGAAGATGGCCTGCTCGAAGCGCGTCCGTTCGTCGGCGGCACGGCGCTGTGTTTCAACTTCGACCTGCTGTTCTTGTGTCAACTGGATTGCTTTTTCCTTCGGCAGTGCCAGTTTCTCACCGCACTTCGGGCAGAATACGCTCTCTTCACCCGATTGGAGAAGTTCTCTGATCACTGCCTTATTGAGTTGATGTCCATTGGAACAGCGTATCGACTCGTAGCGAATTACCGTCAGATTGCGCCGAGCCAGGAAATTCTCAAACAAACTTTGAAATAGAGTCCGCACCGGCCGGGGCACTGTTAGGCCGAAGTAGAGGACAAAGTCCAGTTCGCCGTCGCGTTCGGCGTCCTGCCTGAAGCCACATGCTAAGCCATCGCCTACCTCGTAGCGGGCATGGTTCTGCCACTGATCGGTACGCGTGAAAGTATGCGTATAACCGAGCAACACCACCAGCGATGCAAAGACGTTTTCTGTAGCACCCCTTACTGTGTAAGTAGCTCCTTCCTCAATAGGCTTGTACTCCCCCACCGGCTTCTTTAGGTTGATCAACTCCGGAAAGACGAGATACGACTCCATGCTCAGCGGATCGGTTTCGCGGAAGCAGACGTTGTGCTCTAAGAAGAGCAATGCCGCGGAATCCAGTAGGATGGCACGCTCCTCCTCGGACAGGTCCGCCAATTCCGGGAACACATAGCCGCCAGCCAGCAGCCGCCTCTCTTCCAGAGAGCCGAGACCTATCGGGTTACGCCGGGCCTCCAAGACGAATGACGATGCCAAGTTGTTGAGAAGGTCAGGCATTAGGAGGATACGCTGTTCGCCCTTCGAGGTACGCAACTTCTTGACGTAGCCGTAATTCTCCAAATGGCCCACGGCTGTTAGCATCTCAGCATCAGTGAATTGCCAGTTTGCATCCGTCGCCTCCAACCGTTGTCGCAACTCGATAGGACTGACGATGACTCGTCCGTCCATCTCCGCCTCCTTCAGCCCCAGTACATAGTCCTTGATTCGCTTGAAGGTCGCCGTCGTGACTGTGGCTGGTTTGTCATCCCAGGGGATTAGCGCCTTCATCTGCTCAATGAGTTCTGCCACGCCTTCTCCGGTAAGCGCACTCGTACGCACAGGGCCGACTATGCCCTGCTGATGGCAGAAGGCATTAAGCTCATCTTCCGTCAACGTGGAGGTCCCGCGATCCACCTGCGCGCCTACAAGAATGACCGGGCAGCGGTTTCCTCCACTCCGCAGTTGCTGAAGCCAGAAGCCCACCCCGTGTAGTGGATCGCGAATGTCGGAGGCATCAAATAGAACCAGCGCGAGGTCGGCGTCATCTACGAACAAGGCGTGGACAAGACGGTAATCTGGCTGGCCGGCGAGATCCCAGAGAATCGCCTCGCATTCGGTACCGTCGGCACGGCGTTTGCCGAGTTCAGGAAACACCCAAAACTGCTGACCGTGGGAAGACGCTTGTTCCTTGAAGTGGCCATAGACCATCCGGTAGCCGAGGCCTGACTTACCCACGCTGTGATCGCCTACTAAGACAATCTTACCAGTGTTATGATGCACTGCCTGTGGGTGAGGAGTAACCTTAGACTTCCTTCCAAGTAAGACGTCGAGGTCTAGTTCCCAAGTGTGAATTAACGAGCAGGGCTCATATCCTGGGGCCTTCGGCTCCAATCCCGAGGTCGCCAGCACTGGTAGATTAGGATGAAAGGCTAGGGTAGGAAGCATCAAATCGGAGTGAGCTGGCACCCAAATCATTGCTACTGGCTCTCCAGTGTCGCAACGCCAGAGCCGCACAGTATTATCTGCACCTTTGGATGCTAAGAACTGGCCATCATTGGAAACAGCTAAAGAATCGACACTGTCTGTGTGCCCCTCAAGATTGCGAAGCAGCTTACCACTGCGTGGCTCCCAGAGCTTGATCGTTCTGTCTTCACCTCCGCTCGCTAAGGTGTTTCGGACAGGATCAAAAGCAACACTCCAGACCCAGCCTTGGTGTCCTTCGAGGCTGCGCAGCAATTTGCCGTTTTGTGGATTCCAGAGCCTGATCACATTATTATGGCCCGCACCGGCGAGGATACTACCCGTGGGATCAAAGTGGAGGCTCAGGCTCATGCTGGGGGTTTCCAAGGTATACAGAAGCCGGCCATTGTGTAAGTCCCACAGCTTGACCATAGATTCAAATCCACCGGCCAAAGTGCGATTAATTGGATCCAGGGCGATAGCCGTGACACCCTCTTGGCACTCTTCAAAAGTACGCAACAGACTCCCGCTCTCCGGCGTCCACAACTGAATCTTTCCGTCCTCACTCCCACTGGCCAAGATGCGGCCTTCCGAATCGAAGGTCACACTCCAGACCTTGTCGCTATGCCCTTCGAGGGTATGCAGTAGATTACCGCTTTGTAGATCCCAAAGATTGATCGTCCCATCAAGGCTACCACTAGCAAGGAAACGTCCCCTTGGATCGAACGCGAGACTAGTTACCGTATCCTCATGCCCTTCAAGAGTGTGGAGTAGCTTCACACCGGGCGGTAACCCTAGTTTTTTTCCTTGAGTGCGCGGCCTGCCCAGCACGCGGATCTTTTGTTTGGCTAGCATGCTGTCTAAGTCCCTCTAGTCCTGCACTGTCAAGCAAAATCACACCCAACCAAGAGCACCGGAGCCCATGATACAAAGGGATCAGCAATAAAGGAATGCATCTGGGTCGGCTACGCCTCGAAGGGGCCTCATCTGACTATCCTGACGCTTCAGCATCAGGCCGGCCCCCCAGCCCATATCCACCCCAAGGGGGGCGGCTCCGGTTCCTGGCGCTAAAGCGCCAGGCTAGTCAAATTCCGCCCCTTTGGGGCGAGCCTCCTGGGGCTTGGGGCGGTTCGGGCTCTGAAGCAGCCGGCCCGACTTCGAAGCCCTTGATGTTTGGCCGGGTACCCTCTCACACCCTCGAATACAGCGCCTCGTGATGCGGCCTCCCCTTGCGCACCTCCCTGAGCCGCCCTGTGGCGGCCAGCCGGCGCAACACGATCGAGACCAGCTTGGGTTTGACGGGACGGCGGAGACGGTCTGCGTAGCGGTGGTTGATCTCGGCGGTGAGGTAGTTGGTGCCGAAGGCCTCGTCCGGGGGGCGGGATTCGATGACTCTCTGGACCATGCGGGTCAGGGAGGGCTTGCGGCCGATGTCCATGGAGGTGGCGGCGCGGAGGGGCTCCGCGAGGGAGGGGACCGAAATGGCGGTTTCACGGGCGGCCAGCTCGGCGGCTTTGGCGGTGGAGGTCTTGAAGGCTTCCAGGGTTGACGTCAGGGTCGCGAGCTCGGCGGCGTGCAGGGCCTGCTGCTCTCCATGGTAGGCCCCTTGCTCGGCGTGGAAGGCTTCTCTCTCCCGGTGATGGGCAATCTGCTTCTCGAGACGGGCCGCGATGGCTTCCATGGACAGTGCGGTGGTCATATGGATCTCCCTTGCCGGTCCTGAAGATGCCTGCGGCGGCAGGCCCCAGATCCACCGTCCGCTTCAGGTTGCCAGCCTCTGGAGTTTAGCATCATGCCAGGAGCATGGTGTTGTCAATACCCCTCTTCAGGATGCCTTACATCCGGCACAGGCGACTCGCTCCGGGAGGCAAGCTGAGTACCCCGGAAAGCGCGCTGTCAAATGCAGGTCCGAGGGCTCGTTGCCACGGCTTCTCGCAGCCTTAGTCATCGATGAGACCTGATACGGGAGACTTTTGACAACTCTGTTGCCTAAATTTCAGAAGACCGCCGGGCGGCAGTCCTCGTTAGTCAGGATGTTCACAGCATTGTTGGTCTATGGGGGCCATCGCGTTCCGGGGCCTGCAACATACTGACGGAAGCCGGGGCTCTCCGGGCCTGCTTTCGCAACGGCGTGGAGCGGGTGTTCCGGTGGCTCCGGGGCATCTGTCTTGCACAAACGTCTTCTTCGAGGAGGGATATGGCATGCGGACGCAATGGGTTGGATCCACACGGTGGGCGATCGCGGAGGGGTACATCCCGTCCTGGAGCAACGGGCCGGAGCCTCAGATGACGAGCCATGAGACGGTCTGTCTGCTCAATGCCACGGACCGCGAGGCTCATGTGGAGATCACCGTCTTCTACTCCGACCGGGAACCCGTGGGGCCCTACAGGATCACGGTTCCGGCCCGGCGGACTCTCCATGTGCGGTTCAACGACCTGGACGATCCCGAGCCCATCCCCCGGGACACGGACTATGCGTGCGTCATCGAGTCGGACGTGCCGGTCGTAGCCCAGCACACGCGGTTGGATTCGCGGCAGGCGGAGAACGCGCTGATGTCCACCCTGGCTTTCGCGGACCGGTAAGGAGGAGACAGCATGAGTCGAGGGATATCGCAGACATCGCAGAC
>CAXTNS010000003.1:26104-38809 GCA_964245465.1 uncultured Thermoanaerobaculia bacterium | reverse complement strand
GTGCGGGCCATTCCGCCCCTGCCGTGGAGCGAGGACTTCGGGGCCTATGAGGACGGCAAGAACCCCGGATGGTGGATCGGCGCGGGGACCAAGTTCGTGGTGCGCGACGTGAGCGGCAGTGACTCGGGTAATAACTCGGGTAATAAGTCGGGTAATAACTCGGGTAATAAGGTGCTGGTCAAGCCGCCGTCGCCGGTCGGCGTGCACCGGGCGGACGTGTACATGGGGCCGGCCAGCCTCGCCAACTACACGATCGAGTCGGACCTCCTGGGCACGGTGCAGGGCAAGAAGCTCCCGGACATGGGCGTGCACAACAGCGGCTACACCATGGACCTGATGGGCGCCCATCAGCGGATCCAGGTCCGCTCGTGGGCCTCGGACCTGCGCCTGGAGAAGTCGGTCCCGTTCCCCTGGGAGCCGAACGTCTGGTACACGATGAAGTTCCGGGTGGACCAGCAAGGGGACAAGGCCCTCGTGCGCGGCAAGGTGTGGAAGCGCGGCGAGCCCGAGCCGGCGGAGTGGACGGTCACGGCCGAAGATCCCCATCCGGTGCGCAGCGGCAGCCCGGGCCTCTATGGCTTCTCCCCGGTGGACATCCAATACGACAACGTGAAGGTGACGGTGAATGCCCGATGAGAAAACATGCTCTGTTGATTTCCGGCCTTCTTCTGGTCGCAATGACTGCGATGGCGGTTCCCGCGGTCGCCCAGGTGGCCATGTTCGGCGGCGATCCTTCCCGCAACATGGCGGACGACGCCAAGGGGCTGCCCACCAAGTTCGACCCCGAGAGCGGGCTCAACATCAAGTGGGTTTCGACTCTCGGGTCCCAGAGCTACGGCGGCCCTACCGTCGGCGGGGGCAAGGTGTACGTGGGCACCAACAACGAAGGGCTGCGCAATCCCAAGCTCACGGGCGACCGCGGCGTGCTGCTGGCCTTTGACGCCAACGACGGCAAGTTCCTCTGGCAGGCCGCCTTCCCGAAGCTGTCGGCGGGCCGGGTCAACGACTGGCCGCTTCAGGGGATCTGCTCGACCCCGGCCGTGGACGGCGACCGCCTCTACTACGTCTCGAACCGCGCCGAGGTGATCTGCGCGGACACCGAGGGCTTCCTGGACAAGGAGAACGACGGCCCGGTGACGGATGAGGCGGACAAGAGCGACATCGACCAGGACGTCGTCTGGAAGTTCGACATGATCAAGGAGCTGGACGTCTTCCCCCACAACCTGGCGGCCGGCAACCCCCTGATCGTCGACGACGTCCTCTACACCGTCACCGCCAACGGCGTGGACGAGGGGCACATCAACATCCCCTCGCCGGACGCGCCGAGCTTCCTCGCCCTGGACAAGAAGACGGGCAAGCTGCTCTGGTCCAGCAACCTCCCCGGCGAGAAGATCCTTCACGGCCAGTGGTCGAACGCCTCCTACGGCGTGATCAAGGGCCGGCCCCAGGTGGTTTTCGCGGGCGGCAACGGCTGGCTCTACTCGTTCGAGCCGAAGACGGGCAAGCTGCTCTGGACCTTCGACTGCAATCCCAAGGACGCCGTGTGGAAGATCGGCGGCGCCGGCACGCGCAACTACATCATCGCGACGCCGGTGATCTGGGATGACAAGGTTTACATCGGCATGGGCCAGGACCCCGAGCATGGCGAGGCGAACGGCCACCTGTACGCGGTGGATGCCACGATGGAAGGGGACGTCACGGGCAAGGCGGTCGTCTGGCACCGGGGCGGCGAGGACTTCCACCGCACGCTCTCGACCGTGGCGATCGACGGCAACGGCATCCTCTACGCCTCCGACCTCTCGGGCCACCTGTACGCCCTGGACGCCAAGACCGGGCAGCTCTACTGGAAGCACGACGTCTTCGCCGCCATCTGGGGCTCGCCCTACGTGGCCGATGGCAAGGTTTATCTGGGCGACGAGGACGGCGACGTGGTGGTGCTGAAGGCCGGCAAGACGAAGGAGGTCCTCTACGAGGTCAACATGGGGAGCTCGGTCTACACGACCCCCGTGGCCAAGGACGGCGTCCTCTACATCTCCACGCGTTCCAAGCTCTACGCGATCCAAGAAGGGGCCGGCAAGAAACCGGAGACCCCGAAGCCGGAGCCGAAAAAAGAGTGAGGAGCCCGTGGAGATCCTGACCCGCTCGTCTCTATCAGAGAAGGTCGCGGACGCCCGCGCCCGGCTCGACGCCCACGTGCGCGAGGTCGTGGCCTGGCATTTCGATCCCGCGACCGGCAGCCCGTTCTGGCTGGAGCGGGCCGCGGGGCTGGGGTTCGATCCCCGGAAAGAAGTCCGGGGGTATGAGGACCTGAAGCTCTTCGGTCATTTCGAGGACTCCTGGTTGCGAGGCGGGCCGGTCCGCCGGTTCATCCCCAAGGGGCTCGCGGGCCGTCCGGCGTACGTCTTCGAGACGGGCGGCTCGACGGGCGTGCCGAAGTCGCGGGTCAACGTCGAGGATTTCCAGATCGATTACGAGCTGTTCAGCGACACGCTTTCTGAAGAAGGTTTCCCCAGGGGCGCCGACTGGCTGATGCTGGGACCCACCGGCCCCCGTCGCCTGCGTCTCGCCGTGGAGCACCTGGCGCAGCACCGGGGAGGCATCTGCTTCCACGTGGACCTCGATCCGCGCTGGGTCAACAAGCTGATCAGGAACGGCAAGCTGCGTGATCTGGAGGAGTACAAGGCTCACGTGATCGAACAGGGGCTGACGGTGCTGCGGGCGCACGAGATCCGCTGCCTGTTCACCACGCCGAAGCTCCTGGAAGCTCTCTGTGAAAAGGTTTCTCTGGTCAAGATGGGCATCCGCGGGATCTTCTGCGGCGGCACGGAGATGAACAAGCAGTTCCACCGTTTCGCACGCGAGGAGCTGGTGCCGGGCATCGACTTCGTGCCCACGTACGGCAACACGTTGATGGGGCTCGCCTGTCATAAACCTTTTGATCTCAAGGAGCCGGATTACACGATCACGTATTACCCGCCCGCGCCGCGGGCCGTGTTCGAGATGGTGGACCCGAAGAATCCGGAACGGACGGTGGAGTACGGCGAGACGGGGCGGGTGATGCTGACCACGCTGACCCGCGACTTCTTCATGCCCCGTTTCCTGGAGCGGGACGAGGGGGAGCGGGCCAAGCCCATCGAGCGCTATCCGTGGGACGGCGTGAGCAATCTGCGGCTCCTCTCCTCGCTTCAGGAGTCGGTGGTGGTGGGGGTGTATTGATGCTCCACGTCCCGATCCTGCGCGCCGGCCGGCCCTACCGCAGCCTGGAGGTGCAGACCCTCCGCGACCTCCGCACGGGGGAGCCGGTGGCCGAGATCTCCCAGGCCAACCGGGGATTGATCGCGCGGGACCTGGCCGCCATACAACGGCCGCTCGCGGGATTGACGTCGGCGGAGTTGCTGGAGATCTGCGGCAAGGCGGCCGTCCTCTTCAGCGAGGGCGAATTGGAAGGGCAGGGTCCGGAGGATTACGTCCGCCGGCTCTCCGCAACGTCCGGTCTTCCCGAGTCTCTCTGCCGGTTCAACATGGAGAAGGTCCGCACCGTCCTCGCCGGCATGGCGGACGTGCTCGATGGGCTGACGCGGGGGCTCGACCTCTCGGCTCTCGACGACGGCTGGGGGTTGCAGGACGGCCGGCGGGTCTCGTTCCAGGCCCAGACGGACGCCCTGGGCGCCGTTCTGCCCAGCAACTCGCCGGGCGTGCACACGCTGTGGCTGCCGGCCTACGCGTTGAAGATCCCCGTGATCCTGAAGCCCGGCCGGGAGGAGCCCTGGACGCCGCTGCGGATCGTCCATGCCTTGATGGCCGCGGGCCTGCCGCGCGAGGCGGTCTTCTACTATCCGGCGGACCACGGCGGAGCGATCGAGATCCTCCTGCGCTGCGGCCGCTCGATGTTCTTCGGCGACGCGGCGACGGTCCGTCCTTTCAAGGACGATCCGCGGGTGCAGGTCCATGGGCCGGGCTGGAGCAAGGTGATCTTCGGCGAGGATCAGGTTTCGAATTGGGAGCATCATCTCGACGTCCTGGTCCGATCGATCACAGAGAACGGCGGCCGGTCCTGCCTCAATGCCTCCGGCGTCTGGGTCCCCTCTCAAGGGCGGCGAATTGCCGAGGCCCTGGCGGAGCGTCTCGCGAAAATCGAGGCTCTGCCGCTGGACCATCCCGAAGCCCGCCTTGCCGCGTTCACGAAACCCGAGGTCGCGAAGCGGATCTCCGAGTGGATCGACCGGCAGCTCCGCATTCCAGGGGCGGTGGATTTAACCGAAAAAATCCGCGGTGACCGTCTGGTCGAGGTCGGCGGCGCCACGTTCCTCCTGCCCACGCTCATCTGGTGCGAGGACCCGGAGCATCCCCTCGCCACGGCAGAGCTCCTGTTCCCCTTCGCCACGGTGGTCGAGGTGCCGCGCTCCGAGCTGCTGTCTCGCATCGGCTCCACTCTCGTGGCCACCGCGTTGACGGAAGACGCCGGTTTCCAGCGCGATCTCCTCGCCTGCCCTTCGATCGACCGGCTGAACCTGGGACCGGTGCCGACCTCTCGCATTTCCTGGGACCAGCCGCACGAAGGAAACCTTTTCGCGCACCTCTACCGCCAGCGGGCGATCCAGACGGTGGCCGCATGAGCGAATCGTTCACCGCCGAGATCGGAGGGATCCGCGTCCACTTCGGCACCGGTGCGCTCGACCTCGCCGGTCCCATCGCACGGGAATTGGGAGGCCGCCGGGTCCTGCTGGTGACGGACCCGGGAGTGCGCGCGGCCGGGCACGCAGGACGGGCCGTGGCGTTCCTGGAGCGCGAAGGGCTGGAGACGGCGGTGTTCGATCAGGTGGACGAGAACCCCACGTCTTTGACGGTCGAAAACGGCAGCGTCTTCGCCGCCGCGTTCGGGCCGGATTTGCTGGTGGCCCTGGGCGGCGGCAGCGCGATGGACACCGCCAAGGGCATCAACTTCCTGCTGACCAACGGCGGCCGGATGGAAGACTACTGGGGATCGGGCAAGGCGTCCCGGCCCATGCTGCCGTCGATCGGCGTACCGACCACGGCGGGCACGGGGAGCGAGGCGCAGTCCTACGCGTTGATTTCGCATCCCGAGACCCATCAGAAGATGGCCTGCGGGGACCGCAAGGCGCGTTTCGCCGCCGTCCTCCTCGATCCCGAGCTGGTGGCGAGCACGCCCAGAAAGGCCGCTGCGGCGGCGGGGATCGACGCCGTCTCCCATGCCGTGGAGAGCTACGTGACCACGCGGAGCAACCCCTTCTCCCGCATGCTGGCGCGGGAAGCCTGGCGCCTTCTGGATGGCAGCCTGCCGGTCCATCTCGATTCGCCTCGCGATCCCAGGGCTGCCGGCGACATGCTCCTGGGCGCCCATCTGGCCGGAGCCGCCATCGAAGCCTCCATGCTCGGCGCGGCCCACGCCTGCGCCAATCCGCTCTCCGCGCATTACGGCCTGGTGCACGGGATCGCCATCGGCCTGATGCTCCCGCCCGTCGTTCGCTTCAACGAGAAGGTCGCCGGGAACCTGTACGCGGAGCTCGACCGCCACCTGTCCGAAAGGCTCGAGGAGCTGCGGACGCTCTCCGGCCTGCCCACGCGGCTCTGCGATACGGGCGTCGAAGAAGACCGCCTGCCGGAGCTCGCCGAGGAGGCGGACCGCCAGTGGACCGCGCGGTTCAATCCCCGGCCGGTCAACGCCTCCGATCTGCTGAGCCTTTATCGCGCCGCCTGGCAGGGAGGTGGGCGATGAGAAGCCAAAGGACAGCAAGGACACCAAGGACTGCAAGGACATTCAGGAGCGTCGTCCTTGGTGTCCTTGGTGTCCTTGGGGTCCTTTCCGCCCAAGGCTCCGCGCCGTCCTCCTGGACCTCCTTCCGGGCCGACGCCACCCTCTCGGGTCGCGCCGCGGGCGAGCTGCCGGCCAAGCCCAAGCCGCTCTGGACCTTCAAGACCCAGAAGGCCATCACCTCGACCGCCGCCATCGTGGACGGCACCGTCTACGTGGGCTCCCAGGATGGAAACCTTTACGCTCTCGATTTAGCCAACGGCAAGCGCCGCTGGACCTACAAGGCCACGGACGAGATCAAATCCTCCCCCGCGGTCCGCGACGGGGTGGTTTACTTCGGCGACGAGAAGGGCACCTTCCACGCCCTGGACGCCAAGACCGGCACCAAGCGCTGGACGTTCCAGGCCGGCGCGGGGATCACCTCCTCGGCCAATTTCACAACGGCCTGCGTCGTCGTGGGCTCTTACGACAACTCCCTGTACTGCCTCGCGCCCAAGGACGGCAAGGTCGTCTGGCAGGTCGAGACCGACGGCTACGTCCACGGCACCCCCGCGGTGGTCGACGACCGGGTGATCTCGGCCGGATGCGACGGCGTCCTCCGCGTGCTGAGCGCCACGGACGGCAAGGAGCTGAAGCGCGTTCCCCTGGGCGGCTACGTGGGCGCGAGCCCGGCGGTTTCCAATGGGCGCGCTTTCATGGGCAACTTCGAGAATCAGTTCCTGGCCGTGGACCTGGACGCCGGCAAGGTGCTGTGGACCTACGAGCACCCGGTGCGCAAATTTCCTTTCTATTCTTCGCCCGCGCTGGCGGAAGGCTCCGTGATTTTCGGCGGCCGGGACAAGTTCGTCCACGCCCTCGATCCGGCCACCGGCAAGGAACGCTGGACCTGGTCGGCCCGCGCCGCGGTGGACGCCTCGCCGGCCGTGCTGGGCAAGCGCGTGTTCGCCGCCGACAAGAGCGGCCAGATCTTCGCCCTCGACGTGGCCACCGGCAAGGCGGTCTGGACCTTCGACGCCGGCGCCGGCATCGAGGCCTCTCCCGCCATCGCCGCCGGCCGGCTGGTCATCGGCGCCTCGGATGGATCTCTCTACTGCTTTGGAGCGAAACAATCATGACTCTCGAGACGACCACTGAGGTGGGCAGCGTCTTCGTGGCCAATTATCCGCCCTTCTCCGCGTGGAGCCGGGAGAGCCTCCCGGCGGTCTACGAAGCGCTGGAGTCCCCGCCCCTGCCCGGGGCCACGCTCGGCCTCTACCTGCACATTCCCTTCTGCCGCAAGCGCTGCAAGTTCTGCTACTTCCGGGTCTACACGGACAAGGACTCCACGGAGATCGGCTCCTATCTGGACGCCCTGGCCACCGAGGTCGAGCTGTACGCGCAAAAGCCTGCCATCGCCGGCCGGCCGCTCCAGTTCGTCTACTTCGGCGGCGGCACGCCGTCCTATCTCTCCGTGCGCCAGCTCGAAGGGCTGGTCTCCCGCATCCAGGCCGTGATGCCGTGGCAGGGCGCCGAGGAGATCACTTTCGAATGCGAGCCGGGGACGCTCACCCGCACCAAGCTGGAAGCCCTCCGTGGCCTGGGCGTCACCCGCCTGTCGCTCGGCATCGAGAACTTCGACGACGAGATCCTGAAGGAGAACGGGCGTGCCCATCTGTCAGCGGAAATCTATCGGGTTCTGCCCTGGATCGCGGAGCTGGGTTTCGATCAGCTCAACATCGATCTCATCGCCGGCATGGTGGGAGAGACCTGGGACACCTGGCGCGAGACGGTCCGGAAAACCCTGGAGATCGGGCCGGACAGCGTGACGATCTATCAGATGGAGCTGCCCTACAACACGGTCTACTCGCAGAGCGTGCTGGGCGGCTCCTTCGATCACCCCCTGGCCGACTGGCCCACCAAGCGGGCCTGGCAGGACTACGCCTTCAACGAGCTGGCGCAGGCTGGCTACGTGCTCTCCTCGGCCTACACCATGGTCAAGCCCAAGGGCGCGTCTTCCCGCTTCGTCTACCGCGATTCGGTCTGGCACGGCAGCGACATGGTGGGGGCCGGGGTCGCCTCGTTCTCCCATCTCTCGGGTGTCCATTTCCAGAACGTCCCCGGTTGGGGCGAGTACCTCGCCGCCCTGGCCGAGAAGCGCCTGCCCCTGGGGCGCGGCCTGGCGATCACGGACCGCGAGCGCCTCACGCGGGAGATGATCCTTCAGCTCAAGCTCGGGACCTTGGCGCTGCCGTACTTCCGCGACAAGTTCGGGGTCGACGTCCTCACGGAGTTCGCTCCGGCCTGGAACCGGCTCCAGGACGAGGGAATGCTGAGCCTGGCGGGTGGCGAGGTCCGGCTCACCCGCACCGGGCTCCTCGAAGTGGACGGCCTGCTGTCTTCCTTCTACGACGAGCGTTACCGCGACGCGCGGTACACCTAGGAGAATCCTTATGCGACGCCTTCCGATCATCCTTTCAATCAGTCTCCTCGCAGGCACGGCCCTGGCGGCGGACTGGCCGCAGTTCCGCGGGCCGAACCGGGACGGGATCTCCCGCGAGACCGGCCTGCTCAAGAACTGGCCTGCCGGGGGACCCAAGGTCCTCTGGAAGGCGCCGATGGGGGAGGGCTACTCCCACCTCACGGTCTCCAAGGGGCGCCTCTATACCCTCTTCGGCGAAGGGAACAACGACGTGGCCGCGGCCTATGACGCCGCCACGGGCAAGCAGCTCTGGAAGGTGCCGCTCGGCCGCAAATTCATGAACGACCAGGGCAACGGCCCGCGCTCCACGCCCACGGTGGACGGCGACATGGTGTACGCCCTCACCGCCGAGGGCCGGCTCGCCGCCCTGAACGCCGCGGACGGCAAGAAGGTCTGGGAGCACGACCTGCAAGCGAAATTCGGCGCCCAGCCGCCCGCGTGGGGGATCTCGACCTCGCCCCTGGTGGAGGGCAACCTGCTGCTGGTGGACGTGGGCGGCTCGGGGGGCAAGTCGCTCGTAGCCTTCGACAAGAAGACGGGTAAGCCGGTCTGGACCTCCCAGAACGAGCAGGCCGGCTACTCGGCGCCCATCGCCATCACCGTGGGCGGCGTGCGCCAGGTGGTCTTCTTCACCGGCCGGGCGCTGCTCGGCGTGTCGCCCAAGGACGGCAACCTCCTTTGGCGGGTCGCCTGGCGGACCGACTGGGACGTCAACGCCGCGACCCCCATCTTCGTGCCGCCGGACAAGCTCTACATCTCCTCCGGCTACGGAGTCGGCGCCACCCTTTTCCAGATCAAGGTGGCGGAAGGGAAAGTGGGCGTCGACGAGGTCTGGCAGAGCCGCCGGATGAAAAATCAATTCAGCTCGTCCGTGCTCCATAACGGCCACATCTACGGCTTCGACGATTCCGTTCTGAAATGCATCTCCGCGGCCACGGGCGAGGAGAAGTGGAAGGAAAGCGGCTTCGGGCACGGCTCGCTGATCCTGGCCGACGGCCACCTGGTCGTCCTCTACGAGCGCGGCAAGCTGCTGCTCGTCGAGGCCACGCCCGAGAGCTATCGCGAGAAGGGCAGCACTCAGATCCTCTCCGGCCGGTGCTGGACGGCGCCGACGCTCGCGGATGGAAAGCTTTATCTGAGAAACCAGGAACAGCTCCTGGCCCTGAATTGGACCAGTACCTCCCCCAAGCCGGCGACGTCTGCGAAGACGGGCCGCTAGAGAGGATGACCGTGAAAACCTTTTCTTGTTTTTTGCTGGGTCTCACGCTTTCAGGCCTTGCGGCCGCTCAAGACCCTCAGGAGCCGCCGGCCGCCACTTATGAAGACGTGCTCTTCGTGGAAGGGGCGTTGCCGGAGGTGCCCGACTCGAACACCATCGCCACCAAGCTTCCCCTGCCTCTCCAGCAGACTCCGGCGAGCGTGGGCGTCGTGGCCCGCCCGCTCTTCATCGAGCAGGGGAGCGTGGTGCTGGGCGACGCGCTGCGCAACGTCAGCGGCCTGAACGTCGAGACCCAGAACGGCGTGGCCGACTACTTCCTCGTGCGCGGTTTCGACTCCGTGGCCAACGGCCTCGTGCTGACCGACGGCGCCCCCGAGCCCGAGATCAGCTTCTATCAGCTCTACAACATCGAGCGGGTCGAGGTTTTGAAAGGCCCCGGCGGCTTTCTCTACGGCGCCAATCCCATCGCGGGTACCATCAACATGGTGCGCAAGCAGCCGGCCTCGGGCCGGTCCGTGGACGTCGGCCTCTCGGGCGGCAGCTATGGCACCTTCGGCGGTACGCTTGACTGGAATGCGGGTGGAGAGGGTCCCTTCGCCTTCCGCCTGAACGGCCTCTGGCAGGAGTCGGACGGCTACCGCGACGACAAGCCCAGCGAGGTGAAGGGAGTCAATCCCGCTTTCTCCTGGCGCACGGGCGACCGGGGCGTGCTCAACGTGAATTTCGAATTCCTGGACACGAGCTTCTCGCCCGATGCCGGGATCCCCCTGGTGACGGTCTTCGGTCCGCCGCCGCCGAATCTGCCGGTCCCGTTTCCCGGCGTGCCGATCGGTGTCGAGATCGCCGATGTCTCACGCACGCAGTCGTACCAGTCTCCTTTCGACCGCTCGGAGCAGGAGACCCGGCGCGCTCAGGTGGATTACGAGACCGAGATCTCGGACCGGTTTTCGCTGCGCAACAAGACCTTCTACCGGCAGCTCGACTGGCTCTCGGACGGCACCCTCCTCAACGGCGTGATCCCGGGCTTCGGCTTCTTCCCCGACCAGGTCATCCGCACCCTGGTGCTCCTGGACGACACGCAGGAGTTCTTCGGCGACCAGCTCGAAATGGTCTACAGGGCCGAGACCGGCGCGATTGATCACAGCCTCCTGGCCGGCGTCGAGGTCGGTCAGTATGACGACGACTTCACGCTGGATTTCGCCTTCCTGCCCACCATCGGCTTGAACGATCCGGTCGAGACGGCGCAGGGATTCCAGCGGATTCCCAACCAGGCGGCGGACGCTTCGAGCCAGGTCATCGCCCCGTACGTGATCGATCGCATCGGCTTTTCGGACCGTTTCCAGGTGGTGCTGGGCGCCCGCTGGGATTCGATCGATTACGAGGACAAGGTTTCCGACACCTCCCGCGACTTCTCCAAGGTCTCACCCATCCTGGGGCTCGTCTACTCGCCCGTTCCGTCGTTCTCCCTCTACGCCAACGCCGGTGAGGCTTTCGCTCCGCCGTCCTCGCGCGTGGTGGGGGAGCGCAAGCCCGAAGAGAGCCAGCAGGTCGAGGTGGGGACCAAAGGCGAATTCTGGGGCGGCCGGTTGCAGTCCACGTTCGCCGTCTACCAATTGGAGCGCGAGAACGTGGCCATTCCGGACCTGACGGGCTTCATCCAGCAGACCGGTACCCAGCGCGCCCGCGGCGCCGAGCTGGAGCTGGCGGGCGAGCCGGTCCGCGGCCTGCGCACGCTCTTCTCCTATGCCTACAACGATTCCGAGCTGACCCGTTTCTCGGAGTTCGTGATCACGGGCCCCGGCCCCACGGACTTCATCATCGTCGACCGCTCGGGCAACCAGTCCGCCTTTGCTCCCAAACACATCGCGAACCTGTGGGTCAGCAAGCGGTTCGGGGGCTTCGGAGTGGGAGCGGGCGGCCGCTACCTCTCGAAGCAGTTCATCGCGGAGGATAACGCCTTCGAGCTGGATTCGACTTTCGAAGCCAACGCGTCGCTGTCCTACGACTGGGCGGACTGGCGGCTCAACCTCCACCTCAAGAACCTGACGGACGAAGAGATCTTCACCCGCGGCTTCGGCAACACCTCGGTGCTGCCGGCGCCCGGATTCTCAATTTACGGTGGTTTCGAATACCGACTGGAGCTGTGAAACATCATGGACTATGACGTCATCACGATCGGCGGCGGCCCGGGCGGCGCCGCCGCCTCCACGCTGCTGGCCCAGCGGGGCTACAAGGTGCTGCTCCTCGAGCGTTCCCGCACCCCGCGGTTCAAGATCGGCGAGTCGCTGATGCCCGCGACCTACTGGACCTTGGAGCGCATGGGCGTGCTGCCGCGCCTCCAGGCGAGCCACTTCCCCAAGAAGTACAGCGTCCAGTTCTACAACAAGAAGGGCAAGGCCTCGATCCCCTTCTATTTCACGGAGACCGACCCTTCCGAAAGTTCGCAGACCTGGCAGGTGCTGCGCAGCGAGTTCGACGCCCTGCTGCTCGACAACGCCCGCGAGCAGGGCGTCGAGATCCGGCGGGGAGCGCTGGTCAAGGATGTCCTGTTCGAAGGCGACCGGGCGGTCGGCGTTCGCGTTGATCTGCCGGACGAAGGGGAGAAGGAGATCCGCTGCCGCGTGGTGGTGGACGCCTCGGGCCAGACCGCGATCCTTTCCAAGAAGCTCGGCCTGCGCCAGCACGACCCGGAGCTCAAGAAGGCCGCCTTCTTCACCCATTACCAGGGCGCCCTGCGCGACCCTGGGATCGACGAAGGGGCCACGCTCGTCATCCGCACCGAGGAGGGGAAGTCCTGGTTCTGGTATATCCCTCTGCCGGACGACCGGGTGAGCGTGGGCGTCGTGGGCGGTCTCGACTACATGATCAAAGACCGGCCCGCCGACCCGCAGCAGGTGTTCGAGGAGGAAGTGGAGCGCTGCCCGGCCCTGCAGCCGCGCCTCGCCAACGCCACCCAGGTCTTCCCCGTGCAGGCGACCCGCGACTTCTCCTACCGCTCCTCGCGCATCGCGGGCGACGGCTGGGTGCTGGTGGGCGACGCCTTCGGCTTCCTCGATCCGATCTATTCGTCCGGCGTGCTCCTGGCCCTGAAGTCCGGCGAGCTGGCGGCCGATTCGATCCACGAGGCCCTGGCCGCGAACGATCCCTCGGTCGCCCGGCTGGGAGCCCACGGCCCGCGCTTCACGGCCGGCATGGAGTCGATGCGCAAGCTCGTCTACGCCTTCGTCTCCCTCGACTCGGTCCCGCTGGAGCCGA
>CAXTNS010000003.1:12211-26094 GCA_964245465.1 uncultured Thermoanaerobaculia bacterium | reverse complement strand
AAAAGGATTTCAGTTTCGCCAAGTTCCTCGGCCGGCATCCGGAGCACCGGCTCAACATCATCCACCTCCTCGTGGGCAACGTGGAGCAGGACATTGGCAAGCTTTTCGAAGACATGAGCTGGATGGTCCGTGTCCCCGAGGTCGTGCGGTTCCAGACGGATCCGGTAACTGAGACGGAGACCGTGCACGGAGCCACTGGATGAACAAAAGCCCCTGGAAGTGGCCGTTGTACGCGTTGCTGCTCGTCCTCTACCTGCTGCACAACGACGTGTGGCTGTGGGACGACGCGACGCTCGTCTTCGGCCTGCCAGTGGGTCTGGTCTATCACGTGGGCTTCAGCCTCGCCACGGGGGTCGTGCTGACCCTGCTGGTGCTCAAGGCGTGGCCCGACCATCTGGACGACGAGGCGATCCCGGCGGACATTCGGAAGGGCGGACATTGACCACTCTCGCCATCATCATCGCCTACCTGGTCATCGTCCTGGTGATCGGTCTGTTTTCCCATCGCTTTTTCCGGGGCACGAGCGAGGACTTCTTCGTGGCCGCCCGCACGCTCGGGCCCTTCATCCTCCTGGTCTCGCTCTTCGGCGCCAACATGACGGCCTTCGCCGTGCTGGGCTCCGCGGGCGAGGCCTACATGGAGGGCATCGGCGTGTTCGCGCTCATGGCCTCGTCCTCGGGCCTGGTCATCCCGGTGGTGTTCTTCTTCATCGGCACCCGCGTCTGGGCGCTCGGCAAGCGGCGCGGCTACCTGACGCCCGTCCAATATTTCCGCGAGCGGTGGGGCTCGGACGGCCTGGGGCTGCTGATCTTCGTGGTCCAGATCGCCCTGCTCGTGCCCTACCTGCTGATCGGCGTCATGGGCGGCGGCACGACCCTGACGCAGGTCACCGACGACCTGGTGCCGGGATGGGTGGGCGGCCTCGTCATCTGTGCCGTGGTCCTCGTCTACGTCACCTACGGCGGGATGAGGGGAACGGTGTGGGTCAACGTCTTCCAGACCGTGGTCCTGCTGGCTCTGGGTTTCATCGCCTTCTGGGTGATCGTGAGCAAGCTGGGCGGTCTCGACGCGGCCATGCAGCGGGTGGCGGCCACCAACCCGGACCTGCTGACAAGAGGGGAACACATCAAGCCGTGGCAGCTCCTCACCTACACCTGCATTCCGCTCTCCGTGGGCATGTTCCCCCACATGTTCATCCACTGGCTCACGGCCCGGAGCGCCGCCTCGTTCAAGCCGGTGATCGCGTTCTATCCCCTCTGCATCGCCATCGTCTGGATCCCCAGTGTGGTCCTGGGCGTGCTCGCCCGCGCCGACTTCCCGGACCTCGGGGTGGCGGGCGCCAACTCGGTCCTGGTCAAGATGATCAACCTCCACGCGCCCGGCGTGCTCGCGGGCTTGCTGGCGGCCGGCGTCTTTGCCGCGATCATGAATTCTTTCGATTCCCAGGTGCACGCGGCGGGCACCATGTTCACCCAGGACGTCGTGCGCCACTACCGGTTCAACGACCGCATGAGCGAGAGCCAGCAGATCCTGGTGGGCCGCGTCTTCATGGTCGCCATCCTGGTCCTCACCTACCTCCTCTCGCTGGTGACGACGAAGAGCATCTTCAAGCTCGGTGTCTGGTGCTTCACGGGCTTTGCCGCCCTGTTCCCCGTGGTGGTGGCGGCCATCTTCTGGAAGCGCAGCACCCAGTGGGGGGCCTTCGCCTCCACGCTCACCGTGGCCGTGCTCTGGATCTACTTCGTGTTCCATGGCTGGAAGGACGCGGACTACACCATCGCCGGCACCGGCATCATGCCCGTCGCCGTCATCCTGCTGGCGTCCACGGCGGCCATGATCATCGGCTCGCTCCTCACCCGGCCGCCCGGAGCCGAAACGCTGGCCAAATTCTTTCCCGTGGAGTCCCAAACATGAGGGACAATTCATGAGGATCGCCTACGTCGCGGCCGGCGCGGCCGACATGATCTGCGGCACCTGCCTGCACGACAACGCCCTCGCGGGGGCGCTGCTGCGCGCGGGCCACGACGTCTCGCTGATCCCCACCTACACGCCGTTGAAGACGGACGGGGTGGACGTGTCCATCGACCGCGTTTTCTTCGGCGCGTTGAACGTTTACCTTCAGCAGAAGGTGGGCGCCTTCCGGCACACGCCCGCGGCCTTCGACCGGTGGCTGGACAGCCCCGGCCTGATCCGCCGCGTGGCCAAGCTGGGCGCCTCGACCGATCCCACGGAGCTGGGGGACCTGACCTGGTCCGTGCTCAGGGGAGACGAGGGGTACCAGGCCAAGGAGCTGGCCCTGCTCGTGAGCTGGCTGCGGGATGACTTCCGGCCCGAAGTCGTCCACCTGACGAACTCCATGTTCGTGGGCTTCGCCCGCAGCCTGAAGCGCGAGCTGGGGGTGCCCGTGGTCTGCTCGCTCCAAGGGGAAGACCTCTTCCTCGGCCAGCTCCGCGAGCCCTGGAAGACCCGCTCCTTCGAAGTGCTGCGCGAGCGGGCGCGGGACGTCGACGCCTTCCTCTCCAACACCGAGTGGTACGCGGACAGGATGGCGGAGCTTCTGGAAGTGGACCGCGGCCGCCTGCACGTCGTGCCCCTGGGGATCAACCTCGACGGCTACGACGGCCCGGTCGAGACAAGGTCTCCGGACTCACCTGTCACCTTGGGCTACCTCGCCCGCATCTGTCCCGAAAAAGGTTTCCATCTCCTCGTTGAAGCCTTCCGCATCCTGTCCGCCGATCCGAAATTCAAGGACCGGTTACGCCTGCGCGTGGCCGGCTGGCTGGGCGAGCGGGACCGACGATATTTTGAGGATCTGGGCGGCGGCTTCGAGTACGTGGGCGAGGTGGACCGCGAAGGCAAGAGCCGTTTCCTCCGCTCGCTGGATATCCTTTCCGTTCCCACCACGTACCGCGAGCCCAAGGGACTGTTCGTGCTCGAAGCGCTCGCTCACGGCGTCCCTGTCGTCCAGCCCAGGCACGGCGCCTTCCCGGAGGTGCTTGCCGCGACGGGCGGCGGCCTGCTCGTCGAGCCCAATTCGGCGGAAGACCTGGCCCGGGGCCTCGCGCATCTGATCGCCGATCCGGAGCTGCGGGCGGAGTTGGGACGGCGGGGGAGGGAGGCCGTCCGCCAGCGCTTCACGGACACGGTCGAGGCGGAGAACGCCCTCGCCGTCTACCGTCAGGTCATCGCGGAGAGGCCGGAGAGGCAAGGCGAGCGCGTTTCCGCATGAACCATCTGAGCGTACGAGACGTCCACAAGAGCTTCGCGACCGCCGCGGAGCCGGTCCCGGTGCTCAGCGGCGTCTCCTTCGAGCTGGCGGCCGGGGAGGCGCTCGCCATCACCGGCCCCTCGGGATCGGGCAAGAGCACGCTTCTTCATTTGATCGGAACGCTCGACCGGCCGACGTCGGGATCGATTGGCATCGGCGGCACTGATCCCTTCGCCCTGTCCGAGCCGGAGCTGGCCCGCTTCCGCAACCAGACGATCGGCTTCGTCTTCCAGGACTCCCATCTGCTCCCCCAGTACACCGTGCTGGAGAACGTCCTGGTTCCGACGCAGGCTTTTCCGAATAAAACAGATTCGGAGGCGCGGGCCACCGAGATCCTGAACCGGGTCGGCCTCTCGCACCGTCTGCGCCACCGGCCGGCAGAGCTGTCAGGCGGCGAGCGGCAGCGGGTGGCGGTCGCGAGGGCGCTCATCAACCAGCCCGGTCTCCTCCTCTGCGACGAGCCCACGGGGAGCCTCGACCGGGCTGCCGCGGAGGCCGTGGCCTCGCTGCTTTTCGAGCTTCACGAGGCCTCGCGCACGGTGCTCGTGGTGGTGACGCACAGCTTGGAGCTGGCGGCTCGCTTGCCCCGCCGCTGCGAGCTGGTGGAGGGCCGGTGCTCAATCTCCGCGGCCTGACCCACTTCTGGCGTGCCAACACGGCGGTCGTGCTGGGGGCAGCCGTTGCCTCGACCGTGCTCACCGGCGCGCTCCTGGCGGGCGACTCCGTGCGCGGCAGCCTGACCGATCTCACCCTGGAGCGGCTCGGGGGGATCGACAACGCCCTGGTGACCGAAACCTTTTTCCGCGAGAAGCTGGCGGGGGAGCTGGGGACGAAGACCGTCCCCTTGATCGTTTCCCGGGCCAGCGCCGTCCACGGCTCCTCCTCGACGCGGGCTTCGGACATCGCGGTCTATGGCGTCGACGAGCGCTTTTTCCGCCTCCACGGCCAGGATCTTGGAAAGGGAAAGACGGAAGGGATTTTCCCGCCGGTCGTCGTCAACCAATCCCTCGCGGACGAGATCGGGGCCAAGGCGGGGGACGACCTCCTCCTCTCTTTCGAGCAGCCGGGAGAGATCCCCCGCGAGACCCTGATGGGAGACAAGGACGCCGAGGACGCGCTCGTCACCCGCCGCTTTACCGTGGCCCGGGTGATCCCCAATCGTGGCGTGGGCGGCTTCAGCCTTGCCCCCAGCCAGTCCCAGCCCCGCAACGCTTTTGTCTCACTCGCCGGTCTCCAGGAGGTTCTTGATCAGAAAGGGAAAGCCAACGCCCTGCTCGCGGCCGGCCCGGCGCCCGATCCGCGGAAGGCTGTCCGGCTGGAGGATCTCGGGCTTCGCATCGTCCACGGAGCCGATCACGTTTCGCTCGAAAGCGAGGGGTTCTTCCTGAACGACGCCGCCGTCGAGGTGGCCGAGAAACTGGGAATGCCCCGCCGCGTCTTCACCTATCTCGCCACGAGCCTGAAGGGCGGCGGCAAAACCCTTCCGTACTCGATGGTGACCGCGCTCTCGTCGTTTCCGGTCGCCGACGATCAGATCCGCCTCAATCAGTGGGCCGCGGACGATCTGGGAGCCCGTCCCGGGGACCCCATCGAAATGCGCTATCTGGTGATGGCTCCCGGCGGCAGTCTGATCGAAAAGAGCAGCGTCCTGCGCATGGCCGGCGATGTCCCCATGGCCGGCCTGGGCGCGGACCGGACCCTCACGCCCACGTTCCCGGGGATCGAGGAGGCCCAGGACATCGCGGCCTGGGACCCGCCGTTCCCGGTGGACCTCTCCGTGATCCGTCCCAAGGACGAGGAGTATTGGGATCAATACGGCCCCGCTCCCAAGGCCTTCGTCTCCCTGGCCACGGCGCAACGGCTGTGGGGGACCCGCTTTGGCAATCTGACGGCCCTCCGGTTCGAGGGGACCCCAGAGATCGAAGAAGCCCTGCGCCGCGAGCTCCCCAGGCGGGCCGACCTCGCGGCGTTCGGCCTCGTCTTCCATCCCGTCAAGCAGCAGGGTCTCCAGGCGGCCGGGGGATCGACCGACTTCGCCGGGCTCTTCCTCGCCTTCAGCTTCTTTCTCATCCTCTCGGCCGTCCTGCTCGCCGGGCTGCTCTTCAGCCTCGCCGTCGAGCGCCGGGTGGGAGAATTGGGCATGCTCCTGGCGGTGGGCTATCCCGTCCGCTCCGTCCGCCGGCGTCTCCTGGCCGAAGGGGCCATCCTGGCCGGCGCGGGCGCCCTTCTGGGGCTCTTCGGCGCTCTCGGCTATGCGTGGCTCCTCATGGCGGGCCTGCGCTCCTGGTGGCGGCCGGCCGTGGGCACCTCGGACCTCTACCTCCACGTCTCGCCATCCAGTCTCGCAATCGGCTGGACCGCCTCCGTGATCGCGGTCCTCATCGCCATCGCCTGGACGGTGCGGCGCCTCGCCAAGGTCCCGGCTCCCGCCCTACTGGCAGGCCGGACGACGATGCCAGGACCTTCGAAATCAGGGCGTCTGGCCAAGCCGCTCGCGATAGGCGGAGCCGCTCTCGCCATCGCCCTCGCGATCTACATGGTCCTGGCGGGGGAGACCTCCTCGCCCGCCTTGGCTTTCGGAGCCGGCGCCTCGATGCTCGTCTCCGGCCTGGCCGCGATATCCGTCTGGCTCCGCCGTCCTCGACCGTCGAGACGCCTGACCCTCCTTGGCATGGCGGCGAGGAACGGCGCGGCCAGCCCCGGCCGCAGCCTCCTCTCCGTGGCCCTGGTGGCCGCCGCCTGCTTCGTGCTGGTGACGGTGGCTGCCAATCATCGCGACGCGGAGGCGGGGACGCCGGAAGGAGCCGGGGGATTCCCCCTGTTCGCCGAGTCCGCCGTGCCCCTCGCGGCCGACCTGAACCGCCCGGAAGGACGCCTTTCGCTCGGCCTATCCGAGGAAGGAATTGGGGATGAGGACCTCTCCGGCGTCTCCACCCTCTCCCTGCGCCTGGTGCCCGGAGACGACGCGAGCTGCCTCAATTTGTACCGCCCCGAAAAGCCCCGTCTCCTGGGGGTCCCCCCCGCATCCTTCAAAGGCCGGTTCCATTTCCGGCGCACGCTCGAGACCGCTGAAGATCCCTGGAGCCTTCTCGACAAGGAGTACGGCCCGGGCGTCATCCCGGCCATCGCGGATGAAAATTCAGCCACCTGGATCCTGAAGCTCAGCCTGGGCGAGGACCTCACCATGACCAACGAGGCCGGCGATCCCGTCCGCCTCCGTCTCGTGGCGCTCCTCGACCGCGGCCTCTTCCAGAGCGAGATGCTGGTCTCCGAGAAGAACCTGCTGCGCCACTTCCCGCGCCGGGCCGGTCGCTCGTTCTTCCTGATCGAAGCTCCCCGGAAACGCGTCCTCCAGGTCTCCCAGACCCTGGAGGAGGGCCTCTCGCGCTACGGCTTCGACGTCTCCACCACGGCCGCCCGGCTCGCCGCCTACCAGGCCGTCGAGTCCACCTACCTGCAGACCTTCGGCGCCCTCGGCGGCTTCGGCCTCCTTCTGGGCACCCTGGGCCTTGGGATCGCCCTGTTGCGCGGCATCATCGAGAGGAGGGGAGAACTGGCCGCCCTGCGAGCCTTCGGCTTCCGGCGCCGCCGCCTCGCCTGGATGGTGACGGCCGAGAACGGCTTCCTCCTGCTCCTCGGCGTGGCCCTGGGCACGGTCGCGGGGCTCCTGGCGGTCGCGCCGCGCTTGGCCGAGAGTGGTGGGGATATCCCCTGGACTCCGCTAGTATCCACCCTGCTCGCCGTCCTGATTCTGGGTTTTGCCTCTTCGCTTGCCGCCGTGTGGAGCGCGCTCCAGGCGCCTCTCCTGCCGGTGCTCAAGGAGGAGAGATAGGAGATCTCGCGATATGAACTGGCTCGCCTTCGCTCTGATGACCGTCGTTTCCTGGGGCCTCTACGGCGCCTTCCTCCACACCGGCCAGTTGGGAATGGCCGATCCCGTGAACGGCCGCTACAAGGCCTTCCTCTTCGTGGGATTGGCCTATTTCCTCACGGCCGTGCTGGCCCCCCTCCTCGTCCTCAAGCTCCAGGGAGCGACCTGGACCTTTCCGGTCAAAGGCGCCCTCTGGTCCCTGATCGCCGGCAGCGTGGGAGCCGCCGGAGCCTTCTGCGTCCTCCTCGCCTTCGGAGCCAAGGGAAGCCCCGCCGTGGTCATGACGATCGTCTTCGCCGGAGCGCCCATCGTGAACGCGCTGTACACGACCATCCTGCACCCCCCGGCGGGAGGATGGGGGAGCATCCGCTGGCAGTTCTACGTGGGGATGCTCCTCGCGGTGATCGGGGCCGGGCTCGTCACGCTGTACAAGCCGGCGCCGGGGCCAGGACCGGAGAAATCCCTGGGAGCGCCGGCGTCCCCGCCGGCAACACACTAATTATTTCCACGGACCCGAAGCGGGCCACACGCCGGCAAAAGGCTTTCCGGAAGCGACCGCCCGGCTGGGAGGCATGAGGAAACCTCGCAGCAGAATACAGACCGTGGTTAGGTCAGGGTCGCTTGGATGGCTTGGGCAAGCACAGGTCCCGCGACCACACCGCGGGGGACTCGCTTGCAGGCCTCCACCAGGGATTGGTGCTCCGTGATCTCGGATCCGGCGACCCTGTACAGGCCTCGGCCGATCCTCTCAATGATCCCCTGGGTCGCCAGCTCTTTCAGCACCTTTCGGGAGACTCCCAGGCGTTCGAGATCCTGGGTCCGAAGAACACTTTCTGTACTGAGGTCAGAGAGCCGAACCGCTTCCATAGGATGTCAGCTTGGACAAACCTCGGCACATGTCAAGAAGTGCCGAGGGTTTGTGCTGATCGGGAATGAAACGCTTCCTACCCGCGGGCGGCCCGTCCCCGGACCTCACGGTGGCTGCGATGCCCGGGCTCTTCGAGCACCCGCCCGTCGCCGATCCTCCGGTACATGTTCGTCGCACGCCGGGCGGCCCGCTCGGCTTCCTCGTCGTAGCCGAGGGCCTTGAAGAGGCGCGCTTTGACCTGCTCGAGCTCGGCTTTTTCCAGAGCATCGCCGGTGCCGTCCTCCAGGGCCTCTTCGGCGCAATCAACCGCGTCCCAGGCGCCATCGGCGTTGCCAAGATGGCTGCGCGCGTCGGCGATCGCCGTCCAGGCGGCGGCGCGGAGATCGGCGGTCCGCTCCTCGCCGTGCTCCGCCGGAGAGAGGCTCTTGGCCACGGCCAGGGCGAGCTCGGCCGCCTCCAGCGCTCTCTTGGGATCGTGCTCGACGAGCTGGCGGGACCGCGTGAGGAGGAACTGGTGGAAACCCCAGGTCTGGAAGCGCCGGTCGTTGCCGATCCGTACCAGGCGCCGCGCCTGCGGGTGGGGCTCCAGGGCTTCCCAGCGCGAGCTGGCGTCCTTGCGCTCGGCGACCAGACGCTTGCGCGTCTCGTCGACTCCCTGTGCCATTCTGTCAAAAATTCCGTCATAGACTGCCGGATCGACGGGGGCGCTCCGCCAGCCTGACGCGTCCCCACTCATCTCCAGAAGCCGACTCAGGGCCAATCCCAGGCTGCTTGCCGCTTTTCGTTCCCCGAGACCGCTCATGAGACCTCCCTTCGGCAAAAGATCGCTCCAACGCGGATTGGACTGCACAGAGCCCTGTGCGCCATACTGCAATCAAAGCACAAAACGTGCCTGGCGGATTTCTGCCTCAAAGGCAGGCTCTATCTCACGCAGAAGGGTGGAAACCTTCCCGGGACGTCTTGTTTAGTGGACGGATGTGGCATTCTCTTTGCCATAGGGAGGGAGTGCCATGGACATCCTGCCTCTGCCCCACGTCACCCATCCCGGCCTGCTGATCGCCATCGGCGGCGCCGAGGACAAGACCCGCGAGCGCGTCATCCTTCGCTACTTCCTGGAAGCGGCGGGAGGATCGGACGCCAGCATCGTCGTGCTCGCCACGGCTTCCGAGATGCCCGAGACGGGCGACCGCTACGCCGACCTTTTCCTCGCCCTGCGCGCCGAGAACGTCGAGGTGCTGAAGATCGAGACCCGCGAGGAAGCCATCGAGGCCGGCCCGGAGGCGCATGACCTCCTGGAGTATGCCACCGGCTTCTTCATCACCGGCGGCAGCCAGCTCAAGCTCTCCTCGGCCCTGGGCGGCACCGAGATCGCGGAGACCGTCCGCCGGCGCCATGGGGCCGGCATGGTGGTGGCCGGCACCAGCGCGGGCGCCGCGCTCCTCTCCGAGCACATGATCGCCCTGGGGGAGAGCGGCTCCACGCCGCGCCGCCGCCAGGTCCACCTCGCCAAGGGGTTGGGTCTCGCTCCGGACCTCGTGATCGACCAGCACTTCCGCCGCCGCGACCGTCTCGGGCGACTTCTTACAGCACTTTCTTACAATCCCTCACCTCTGGGCGTGGGCATTGACGAAGATACCGCCGCCATCATCAGCGGCGACGGCGAGCTCGCCGTGCTCGGCGCCGGAGCCGTGATGGTGGTGGACGCCTCCGGCATGCGCTTCACCGACAGCCACGCCATCCACCGCGGCCAGCCGATCGCCATGATGGGCCTGAAGCTCGACTTTCTCACCACCGGCTGCCGCTACGACCTGAAGAGCCGCGAGGGCATCGCGCCGCCGCCCATGCTCCACCTCACCGATCCCATGGACCGGCGCGTCCCCGAGCGCCCGCCCGTCATGACGGAGCCGGAAGAGGTTCCGCTGGGAGCGGAGGATGCGGGGGAGTAGCCCCGCCCCGCGCCCGTAGCAAAAACTCCCCCGCGAGCAACTTATACGCCTCCGCCCCCTTGGCGTGGCGGTCGTACTCGAAGATCGTCTGGCCGGCCGCCGGAGCCTCGGCCAGGCGCGTGTTGATCCGGATCTCGATGGCGAAGATCAGGCTGCCGTGCTCGGCCCGCAGCTCGTCCACCGTCCGGCGCGTGCTCTTCGTCCGGTAATCCACCATCGTCAGCAGGAGGCCGAGAGGGCGGACCCGCGAGCCCTGGTCCCACGCGGCACGCTCGGCGGCGGCGATCAGGTTCTTCACGCCCGTCACGGCCAGGAACTGCGGCACCACCGGCACGATGAACGCGTCGGCCGCCACCACGGCCGAGACCGGCAGCAGCGAGAGCGAGGACGGGCAGTCGAGGAATACGAAGTCGTACTCCCGCGCCACCGGCGCCAGGGCCGCCTTCAGCCGCGCCTCCTTGCCCCGGAAGACCGCGAATTCCGACTCGGCCTTCATGAGGTCCACCGAGGCCGTGATCAGGTCGAGCCCCGGGATGCCGGTGCCACGGACCACCTGGCCCGCCGGCAGGCCGCCCAGGAGCACGTCCGCGGCGGAAGGAGCCAGCTCCGCCCGGTCCACCCCCAGCGAGAGCGACGCCGAAGCCTGGCTGTCCAGATCCACCAGCAGCACGCGCAGCCCCTGGGCCGCCAGCGCGGCCGACAGGTTGACGGCGGTCGTGGTCTTGCCGACCCCGCCCTTGCGGCTGATCAGCGCCGTGATCATCTATACGCGGGAATCTATATCAACTTTTAGGATACCCGGCGCGCATCATGAGAGGCCAGCGGATCGTCCGCTCCTGAGAGGGATCTCCCCACGCCTGGCAGAGCTCCGGATAGATCAGCTCGCGGGGATCGCGTCCCGTCTCCCGCAGGTACCGGTTGGTGGCGGACCAGGTGCCGAGATAGTGGAAGAACCGGTCGAGGTCCCAACTCGCCTCGATCCAGAGCTCCGGCACCGCCACCTCCTCGAAAGGAAAGGGGAGCGTGCGGTAGAGCTCGTCCACCCACCGGCGCTCCGGCGGCCAGTACGGCTTCACGATCTCGCGGCCCAGGCGGTGCACCAGCACGTCCACCTCCGGCGAGATCCGGGCCAGGTCGTACGCCCACACGGCGAGGGCGCCGCCCGGAGCCAGCACCCGCTCCACCTCCGCGTAGAACCGGTCGAAGTCAAACCAGTGGACGGCGGTCGCGACCGTCACCAGATCCACCGTCCCGCTCTCGATCTCCGATTTTTCAGCCAGCGCCGTCCGGTACTCCACCCGGGGATGGGGCATCGCGTGCTCGAGCTGCTGGGCGGAGGCGTCCGTGGCGATCACCCGCTCGAACCGCTCCGCGAGATCGACCGCCGCCTGCCCGTTGCCCGTGGCGCAGTCCCACGCGAGAGAGCGCCCGCGAGGGAGGGCCGACACGAAGTCGAACACCTCGGGCGGATACGACGGCCGGAACGAAGCGTAGATCCCGGCGTGGCCGGAGAAGTGGTCCTTGAAGGTCATAGGGGCGTCCTCTCTCCTATACGAACGATCTCTCCCCGGAACCGCATCGCGATCCGTCCCACCAGCAGCACCGCCACCACCGTCAGCCCCACCGTGATCCCCCACCACAGACCGGCCGGCCCCATCCCGGCGCGGAACGCGAGATACCAGCCCACGGGCAGGCCGATCCCCCAATAGCCGAACAGGGCCACGGCCGCGGGGATGGTGGTGTCCGCGGCGCCGCGCAGCACGCCGGCCGAGACCACCTGGAGGCCGTCGAACACCTGGAACAGGGCGGCGATCGGCAGCAGGCTCACCGCCACGGCGATGACTGCCGGGTCCGCCGTGTAGAGCCGCGCGAGCGCCCCCGGCAGCGCCCCGAACAGCGCGGCGAACCCTAGCATCGCGCCGCCTCCCAGAATCAGGCAGGCCGCGGCGGCGTGGCGGGCGCCCGGCATGTCGCCACGGCCGATGGCGTTGCCCACCCGCGTGGCCGCGGCTCCCGAGATTCCCAGCGGCACCATGAACGATAGACTCGCGAGGTTGAGCGCGATCTGGTGCCCGCCCAGTTCCGGCACCCCGATCCGGCCGATCAGGAAAGCCGTCACGTCAAAGATCAGCAGCTCCACCGAATTATGAAGCGCGATCGGCGTGCCGATGCGCAGCAGGACGAGATAGTCCCGCACCGACACCGCCGCGGCCGTGAAGCCGCGCCAATAGGGAGCCAGCCAGCGGCGGGACGCCGCCAGCATATAAAGGAACATCACCCAGCGGGCCACCGAAGTCGACAGCGCCGAGCCCCGCACCCCCAGGGCCGGCGCCCCGAAATGGCCGAAGATCAAAATCCAGTTGAGCGCGGCGTTCACCACGTTGCCGATCACGATCGCCATCGCCGCCGGCCGGACCACGCTCATGGCCTGGAGCGTCTGCCGCAGCACGATGAACAGGAAATAGGGGAGACCGCCCCACAGGATCACCCGCGTGTAGTCCGCCGCGTCCCGGCTCACGGCCGGCGATTGCCCCAGGGCGACCAGCAGGGGCTCGACGTCCAGCAACCCGACGACGAACGGCACCGTCAGCACCCCGGCCAGCACGAACCCCCGCTGCAGATGGCCGCCGAGCGCCCGCGCGTCTCCCGCGCCATACGCCTGAGCGACCAGCGGATCGAGGGCCGAGAGGAACCCATACCCCGCCATCAGGCACGTGACGGTAACGATATGCCCCAGCGCCCCGGCCGCCAGCGCCTGGGCCGACAGGCGCCCGAGCATCATCGTGTCCACCACGCCCATCAACATCATCCCCACCTGCACGAGCGCCACCGGAGTGGCCAGACGGGCCACGGCGGCAAGCTCAGTGCGCAGGGAGTCGAGTCGGATCATGGGGATGGGCGAGGCAGCGCTCCGGGGAGGCCCGGTGCGGACGGGTACTATAACGTCCCGGCTCCGCTCTGCCTCAACCGGCGGATGGCTTCGAGCCGGAGGCTGGTTGGAATCAGTCCGCCGTTCAGCTCTACAGAGCTCTCGCCGGACGGAACGAGTGGCCAGTTGACCCTTACGGAAGGCTCGCCGGCCGGAACGGGTGGCCTATTGACCCCTACGGGAGGCTTGCCGGTCGGAACGGGCGGCCTATTGACCCCTACGGGAGGCTTGCCGGCCGGAACGGGTGGCCTATTGACCCCTACGGGAGGCTCGCCGGGCGGATCGCGCCGGTTGTTCACCCGAACGAGCGGCTCGCCGGCTGGAACGAGTGACCTGTTCGCCTCCACAGCAGGTTCGCCGGCCGGAACGAACGACTCGTTCCCCTCCGCTGGCCTCTCGCCGGTTGGAACGAACGATTCGTTCGCCTCCGTCGGCCTCTCGCCGGTCGGAACGAGCCTTCCACGGGGCAGCGCGAGAGACTCGTTCCGAGTCAGAGCCGGCTTTTGGGGAAACGCCGGCGTCTCGCCGGTCTTCGGATCCAAACGGTAAGAGTCCTGGGGGATCGGAGCCGCCCCGTTTCCTGACCACCCAAAGGTGCGGTGTTTTCGCGTTCTAAATTTGACAGGTGCAATCAAGTTTACGGCACGTCCTCGTGGTGATCAGCCCGAACACGGTCAATTCGCCGTGGGTGCGCCGCGAGATCAAGAAGGCTCTTGAAGTCGAGAAGAACCGCCAAGCGGATGGCTACCGGGTGATCCCTCTTCTGCTGCCCGGCATCACTCCAGGAGCTTTATTCTATGGGCACGGAGGCATAGCGTCAGAGTCTTTATGGAGGAAACACTCCGTCTGCTTAGAATGGAGCCGCATACATAGGCGTGAGCTTAACGAGACAGAGCTAAAAAGACAGGCGCTCCTTGCGAAGAGAAGCACGGAACTTGTTCTTAGCCTTCGGCAAAGACTTCAAGGGCCGAAGCCTAAAGGTTCACAACTTATAGGAATTC
>CAXTNS010000003.1:4507-12201 GCA_964245465.1 uncultured Thermoanaerobaculia bacterium | reverse complement strand
ATGTATCAGCTCAGAGAGTTCGAGGCTTCGCCTGCGGACTGGGTAAAGCGAGCGATCCACTTGGCAGGAAGTCGCTACTTGCTGCCAGACGACCTGAAAGCCGAGCTCTTGGCTCTTGGCGAGATCAAAGATGATAGTGCAGAGGGTATAGAGGAGAGCACTTTGTCAAAGCCAACCCGACCCTGAAGCACCAGGCTATTCAAAGCTTGCCCTTTCAGGGCGTGCTTTCGGGGTGTTCACCGATTCGGCTAGGTTCGGCGCTTTAGCCTTCTGCAGCCGTCATCCCAGCGTGAGCTGGAGTGTAGCCGCCACGATTGGCTTAGCCCAGCCCGGGGTCTGGGACAGATCCTCAGGGCCGAGGATGTGTCCGTTCTCCAGGTGCAGCACGAGTCGCGGAACGGGAAGCCCGCCGGCCTCGGGGTCCGCGTGACCACTGTTGTCATAGACCCGTAGCGCCGTGAGGGAGGGTAGGAGATTCACGAGGTTCAGGCGACTCCGCTCGTAGCGCCGTCGAATGACGTCTTCCGGAATGTGATGGCCACCCCGCCGGACGCGGGCTGCCACGCGCTCAACGTGCAGCTCAGGGTTCTCGAGACCCACGTACCAGACGAAAATTTCGAATCCTCGCTTCGCTGCTTCGACGAGCAGGCGTGAGATCGTATTGCCACCGAGCGTGGTCTCGAAAGCGAAGTCGAGGCGCTCCTGGATGGCACGTTCGAGGAGGGACCGGCCGGTCTGCCACGCGGCGGCATTGGCCTCGGCCAACGTCAGCCCCGGCCGCGTAATCATGAGCTCGCGAGCGGCCTCGTCCGGGTTGTAGTAATCGGCTCCGGAAGCACGGAAGGCGGCACCGCCGATGCTGCTCTTGCCGCCCCCGTTGACGCCGGCCAGAACGTAGATGCGCGGCCGATCGGACACTCAGCGCCGCCGTTTCGCCGCCTTGGCCGCCGCCCGGCCGAGGGCCTCCGGGGTGGCATTGAATGCCGCCTCCATCCCCTTCCGGGCCGCTGGGGACTGCATGCGCTCGAGCAGGCCGTCGAACTTGGTGCTGAGAGCGTCGAGGGTCTCGGTGCGAGTGCTGCTTAGAGACTCGAACTCCTCGTAAGAGAGCAGAACGGCTTTCGGCATGTCGTGGCGGGTGATCGCGATGGCCCCGGAGACGGCGACCCGGTCGAGGAGCTCGCCGAAGGTGTTCTTGGCCTGGGTGGCAGCGACCTCAGGGATCTCCACCAACTCACCCAGACGGTTGCGGAATGTATGAGTCGCCATCGGTTTCCTCCTGGCTCTATCGCAGCTAGAATAGCAGAAATAGCCAATTCGTCCATTTCTGGAGGCGAGCCCTCTGTACCGATGGTCCGGCCGCTACCACCTCGCTCCAAAAACAAAGAGGGCGGCCCTAGGGCCGCCCTCGGTTCTGGGTCGATACCGTACCGGTCTTACTGCCAGTAGGGCTTGTAACCGTAGAACTTGTAGACCTCGGCGCCCCAGGTGCGGTCCGACGCCTCCGGGGGGTTGTTCTTGTCGAAGCCGGGGGCGTTCTTCAGCTTGGCCTTGTCGACGTCGAGCATGAAGTGCTCACGGCTGGCGTCGAGCTTCAGGGCCTCGAACGGGATGGCGAAGAGCTTCTCGCCCATCTCCATGAAACCGCCGAAGGAAAGGACGGCGTAGGCGACTCGGCCCTTCTCCAGGTCGAGCATGAGCTCCTCGATTTTGCCAAGGTTCTCCCCAGCACGGTTGACGACGGTGTCGCCGATGACGGCGCTGGTCGATAGGACGTTGGGGTGGATCTCCACAGTGGTAGTAGCCATGATGCATCTCCTCGTCGTGATCACTCAAACAAACCCCGATCGGTCGGCCCAGTGTAGGCGAAGCGTCTTCGGGGCTGGCGATAACCACTGCTGAGATAACGTTGCACGTACCGTGCCGGAGGGGGAGGCCTTGTTGAGACGATCTCTAGGCCCTTCCGTCGGCTGATCGCGCGGCATCAGGCCCCGACGACCGCCACCTGCTCGCGCAGGATCTGAAGAGTCAGCTCAAGCGTCCGCCGGTGGGTCCGGAAAGCCAGTGCCACCATCCGGAGAGTGAACCGGCCGTCGATCATCGTGGAAGAAATGAAGATCCGGCCGTCCTTTCGCATGCTGTCGACGATCGCCTGATTGATCGAATTGGCCTCTTCCAGGCTGGCTCCCGGAGGCGCCCAGCGGAAGGTGACGATCGAAAGATCGGGGTCCGGGCCGGCTTCGAAGCCCAGGGCCTGGATCTCCTGATGGAAGTAACGGGCCAGGAGCAGTTTCTCGTCGAGCGCGGCCTGAAAAGGGTTCGTTCCCAGGAGCATGAGGGGCAGCCACATGCGGAGCGCACGGAAGTGTTTCGTCAATTCGGGCGACACGTCGGCGGGGGAGATCTCGCCGGGCTCGCGCAGAGCGTCCTGGAGGTAGCTGCCGGTGCCCCTGTGGGTGGCCACGAGCGGGCGGGCGTCCCGAACGATCACGATTCCGGAGCCCCAGGGGAGGAACAGGCTCTTGTGCGGGTCGAGGACGACGGAGTCGGAGCGTTCGATTCCTTTCAACAGGGTCCGGCCGTGCTCGGTGAGGAGGAAGAAGCCTCCGTAGGCCGCGTCCACGTGGAACCAGCAGCGCTCGCGCTCGGCGAGGGTGGCGATGGCATCGAGCGGATCGACCGCGCCGGTGTCCGTGGTGCCGGCGTTCGCGACGACGAGCCACGGATTGAGGCCCTGGGAGCGGTCGGCGGCGATGGCCTGCTCCAGAGCATCGGTCCGCATCCGGAAGCGCTCGTCGATGGGGATGTGGCGGATGGGGGCCTCGCCCATGCCGGCGATGCGGAGGGCTTTCTCGATGCAGTGGTGGGCCTGTTCCGTGAGGTAGACGACGGCCGAGGCGTAGTCGGCTCCCTTCAGGCCACGGGCGTCGCGGGCGGTGGTGACGGCCGTCAGGGTGGCGATGCTGCCCCCGGAGGCGATGCTGCCGCCGGCCGCCTCCGGATATCCCACGAGGTCGGCGACCCACCGGATCAGCAGGGTTTCCATGCGCACGGGGCCGGGGCCGGTGAAGAAGATCCCCGTATATTTGTTGGTGACGGCGGCCAGATAGTCGCCCAGGGCCGCGGGATAGATCGCGCCGCCCGGGATGTAGGCCAGATGGCCGCCCGAGGCCGGGTTGGCCCCGGGCCGAATCACGTTCTGCTCCAGGAGATCGATCACGTTTTCGATCGGCAGCCCATCTTCCGTGATCGGTGCCTGGAGCAGGCCGATCCCCTGGCCTTCGACGCCGTCGTAGGCCTTGACGGTTTCGATCTGCCGGAGGAAGCGCTCGGCGGAGGCCACCACGGCACTGCGGAGCTGCTTGCGACGGGCGGCCCCGGGTTCGAGCGGGCGGGCGGCTCGTTCGAGCTGGCGGATACGGTCGAGGAGGGCGGTGCGTTCGTGGTTCTCCATGGCGCGGCAGAGTAGACCAGAGTTGGCCTCGCGGGAAGGTCCCCCGGAACTTTCAAAGCATCAGGGTGATCTAAGGAAGTACGTGCCTTGGCCAGGGCCGGCAGGTGCAGTCCCTGCATTGGGAGGAGCGACGATGAGGATGCGGCTTCTCGCGGCGGTATGGTTTGCAGGAATCCTTGGGATCTCCTTTCCGGGATGGGCGGCGGCGCCGCGATTCCGGTTGACGGTGCTGATGCAGGACTGGGAGGACCTGGGGCGAGCCCAGACGTGGGAAGAGGCCTGGCCCAGGCTCCAGAAGGCCTCCGGAGCTCCTTTCTTTACCATCGACGAGCGCGATGTGGCTGCCTATGACTGGGAGGCCCAGCGCATCGTCCTCCGCCCCGAGGTCAACCGGCGGGTGCTCGAGGCCGCGCAGAAGCTGCCGGGGGCTGAGGACGAGATGCGGAAGCTGAAAGCCCTCTGGAGGACCGAGGATCTGTGGGGGGCCGTGGAAAAACGCGGCTTTGTGGTGAGCCGCGACGGCGAGCCGCTCTATGGTGGGATCTTCCTGCGCAAGGAATCCCAACTGTCCATGGGTTATCCCGTGATCTATTCAGCCATGGACGAGCACCGCCGGATCGTATTGCGTTTTTCCCCCATCCAGTTCGCTTTCGGGTCGCTGTGGGACAACGGCAGCGGAGACGCCTTGGAGACGCTCGACAATCCGGCGGTACGCGAGCTTCGGCAGGTCTTTCCCGAAGCGAAGGAGAGACTGGGGCCAAGGGGCTGGCAGCAGATCAACTCGTTCAAGCAGCGCATTCAGGACCCGCGGATCCACGCGGTGTTCACCGCGTTGAAGACACCGGCGCAGGCTCCCGTGGTTCCCAGGGTGGAGCGGCCGGCTCCGGCGCGGCCCGTCCGCGTCGGCGTCACGCCGTATACGAGAGACCCGAAGGTGTCGCTGTATTTTTCATGGCCGGACACAGTCTCCGAGGTCCGCTGCCGGCTGACCGGGGAAGGTAAAAGCTCAGACTGGGAGGTCGCTCTCTATTCAGGGCAGGTCCCTCTGGGAAGTCTTTCTCCAGGCCGCTACAAGATCGAGGTCGAAGCGCTCGACTGGGCCGGCGAGGTGGCGGGCCGGTATTCGTTCTGGCTCGATCCGGAGAGAGGCTCTCTCCGAGGCCAAGGAGCACACCGAGTCCTCCAACTCCTGGGCCCACTTCTATGACTGGGAGAAGGGAGTTGCGAGCGGTCTCTACTTCAACGGCCTGCAGAGCCCTTGGGGCGACGCTCTGCGCGAGATCCGCTATTCGCTGGACGGCTGCTCTCTCGACCGGCGGTTTCCCGTGAGCTTCAGGGACAGCAAGGGGAAGGAGAAGATCTATGAGCAGGCGCCCCCGGAGACCGTCTTTGCCTGCGTCCAGTTGATTTATCAGGACGGCGAGGCGTCCCCGGTCCAGCGTTTCTATCATTATGACACCGATCATTATACCGACCCCAAGCCGGTGGGGCCGGCGGCGGCAGATCCCGCTCTTCCGGCAGGGCCTCAGCCGGTGGCTCTGAACGCCCGGCGCCATGAAGACTATTGGCGGCTCTACTTCGATCTCGAAGACTATCTCTCGGTGCGCGAGATCCGCTACCGTTTCGGCAACGATCCCGAGTGGCACCCGGCGCGGCCCAGCCGGAATATCGATCTCATTACCGGCGAGCGCTTTCCCGATCAGAGCCTTACCTTGACTCCGGACGAGGTCCGGCTCGGCCGGCATCGCCTGGAGGTGAAGCTCAAGGATTGGGACGGAGTGGAGTCAGGCCCCTATGTCCTCTGGTTCGATCCCGAGGCGGAAATCATCCAGGAAGGGAAGAGAAACATTCTAGAGGCAGGCTCGGAGTGGGCCGATTTCAACGACCCGTACGATCTCGTCGATTTCAATCTGCTCTCCTGGCGGGCCGCGTTGCGGGAAATCCGCTACTCGTTCAATGGCTGCGCTCTCGACCGGCGGTTTCCCTTCCGTGTCTGGACCCGCCTGAGCGAAGTCTCGAAAGGTTTCGAGTCTTCTTTCATCCGCGACGTGAAAGACGTCCAATCCGTCTGTATCCAGGTCGTCTTCCGGGACGGCGAGGTCACCGAGCCCCGGCAGTATTTCCACAATCCGGCGGGCGGAAACTGACACTCCCTGCCTCCGCGATGCAGGCAGGAAGACCTGCGTTCAGACCTGCCTGTAGTTTTCCGATCACGCCGGACCTGTCTTTTTCCTCCTGGTTTCCACGAGACAGCAAGGATTACCAAGACAGGGAGATCCCTGGACCTCTACCCTCATGGAGTCAGCCTGAGGGCTGAGCGAGGTCAACCCAAACGGATCCAAGGAGGTCCAAGATGAAAAAGAAGATCGAAGGCAAGCTGACCCTGAATCGCGAGACCCTGCGCGCGCTCAATCCGAACGACCTGTCCGGCGCCGCCGGCGGAGGGACCCAGGGCACGGCCTGTACGGGTGGGTCCAACTCCGTGGCGACCTGCGATAGCTGCTTCGGGCCGGACTGCTGAAGCCTTGCGAGGACCTCCGGCTGTCCGCCAGAATGGCCGGAGGTCTACCCTCAGCTCAGCGGAACCGCCGCAGGAAAATGGCGGTTTCTTCCTCCAGGTACCAGCCCATCCACGTGATCAGCCAGGAATCCCCCGTCCAGACGACGCTGCCGCAGTGCGGCGCGCTATAGTCTCTGCTCACCCAGGTCTGTACGCTGAACTGTGGTCCCACGGGCGAGCCGTCCGGGCGCAGGAGCCGTGCCCGTAGATCGAAGGTGAAGTAGTACGGCACGAAGTTCGCGTCCTTCAGCCAGGCGAGGAAGATCCGCCCGGAGTTGTCGAAGGCCATGGAAATGGGGCCTTCCAGGTCGTTCCCCCGCACGGTGGCCGTTTCGGGAGCGACCGGGACGCCGGCGGCGTCGAAGAACCGCAGGAAGATGGTCTCGCCGGAGCGGCCTCCGGCCTGCCAGGCCACGGCGAACCGGCCCGCGGGGCCCGCGGCGGCGACGGCCAGGTGCTCGAAATAAGAAGAGGGATTCGGTGCGGCGGCGGGAAGACTGTCGACGTCGATGTCGGGACCGAGAGGAACGCCTGCTGCGTTGAACTTGCGCACCCGGACCACCTGTCGCGCGGGAGAGCCCGGAGCCGCGATGCTCTTGCCGCTGAATATGGCGACCCAGCCACCGTCCGAGAGCGGCTTGACGATGGGATCGGGTTCATATTGGTCGATGACGATCGGACGGGTGTTCAGGGTGTAAACCGTTCCCGCCGGCATGCCGCTGGAGTCCACCTTCTGCAGGCTCAGGCGGCGCTGGGAGGCGTCGTATCTTCCGGCGAAGATCGTATCGCCGGGGCCGGGCCAGACCCACTGCGTGTCTCGCGTGCCGACCGGCCGCGGACCTCCGGAAACCGGCACGCCTTTCGGATCGATCCGGTGCCGGAAGAAAGGGCTGTCCGATTCGCCGTAGCCCAGAGACAGCACCCGGAAGCCGCCCGTCGAGACAGGAGTTACGGCGATGACGTCATCGTAGGCGAAGTCAATTTGATCCTCCGGAGTGACCGGAACCTCGTAGCGATCGGTCGATGCTCCCTTGGCGTCGTAGTGGCGGGCTCTGATGTCGCCCGGGGTGCCCAGGCCGGCGCTCCAGGCGATCTCGAAGGAGCGGTCGGGCGCGACGCCGATCTGGGGACAGGTGTCGTAATAAAATTCATTGAAGTCGTCGACGCGGGTCTCCCGGCCGAGCGGCGTGGGCTGGGCGCCGAGCTGCCGGGGACCGAGCCATGCCGGGATGAGGAGGAAGAGGAGCAACGCCTGCCGGTTCGGGTTCATGTAGGAGACCTCCGCTTTTCCTTTTCTCAATTGTAACCGATAGGATCGGCTGAGGAGGAGAGCCATGAAGCACGAGAAAACCCAGATGGTCTATCCGAGGGCCGGCGCGCAGCTCGCGTTCGCGCGGGCGGCGACGGCGCTGGCGGCCGTCAGCGTGGGAGCGCTGTCCATCGGAGCGCTGGCCGTGGGCGCCGTGGCGATCGGCCGGCTGGCGGTCAAGCGGTTCGCCCTGAAGAACGGCGCGATCGACCGGCTGGTGATCCACGAGCTGGAGGTGGGCCGGCTGCGGGTGCGGGAGCTGATCACCGACCGCGAGGACCGCGTCTGAAGCCTCTCATGCGCGCCATGCCCGCCATCGTCGTCCGGAAGCTGGGTCCGCCCGAGGTCCTGGAGCTGGGCGAGGCGCCGGT
>CAXTNS010000003.1:0-4497 GCA_964245465.1 uncultured Thermoanaerobaculia bacterium | reverse complement strand
GTCCCGGGCAGGTCCTCGTGCGTCTCCGCGCCACGGGAGTGAACTTCTCGGAGACGGAGAGGCGGCGGGGCGTCTTCGACACGCCGGTCCTGCCCTGGACTCCCGGCTTCGAAGGGGCTGGCGAGGTCGTCGCGGCCGGCCCCGGAGCGGACCCGGACTTGGTGGATCAGCGGGTGGCTTTCTGGGCCAAGCCTCCGGCGGCGAGCGGGACCTACGCCGAGTATGCCGTCGCGCCCGCCGGCTCGTTGTTCTTCCTGGGGGAGGGCGTCCCCTTCGATCTCGGGGCCGCCTTGCCGCAGCAGGGGCTGACGGCGTACGGCCTAGCCTTCTTCGCGTCCACGATCCGCTCCAGGGACGGGGTGCTCGTGCACGCGGCGGCGGGGGGCACGGGCCAGATCCTGATCCAGCTCCTGCGGCGGCAGGGTGCCCGCGTCTTCGGCACCGTCTTGACTCCCGGAAAAGCGGCCGTGGTGGCGGCTCTCGGCGCCGAGCCGCTGCTCCAAGGGCCGGACCTGCCGGAACGCGTGGCCGCCGCGACCGGCGGACGGGGGCTGGACCGGGTCTACGATTCGATCGGCAAGGCCACACAGCCCCAGAGCCTCGAGTTGCTGGCTCCTTTCGGAGAGCTCATTTATTTCGGCGAGGCGAGCGGTCCTCCCGCACCCATTGATCCCGATCAGCTTTACGATCGCTGCCTCAAGGTCAGCGCCTTCGGCCTGAACGTTGACCGCGATCCCCAGGCTTGGGCCACGGCCCGCCGGCAGCTCCTGGAATGGGTGGAAGCGGGCGAGTTGAAGATCACGATCTCGCGGCGTTTGCCTCTTACGGAAGCCGCGGAGGCGCACCGGCTGCTGGAGAGCCGGGCGTCCACGGGGAAGATCGTGTTGCTGCCGGGTGCGAGTTGAGCGTCCCTTCCCGAACGGTCTCTGATCAAGACGCCGGCCTCACCCTTGCGGCCCTGGTCCGCGAGATCTTGCCCGGCACGTCCTGGAGCCAGGCCAAGGAGCTGTGCTCGGGTGGGCGCGTGTTCGTGGACGGTGCTCTCGCCACCGATCCCGCCCGGCGGATACAGGCGGGCGAGCAGGTCGAGGTCCGGACCGGCGGTCCTGGCCGGCGGGAACGGGCTCTCACCGATCTCATCGTTCATCTGGATACCGAGGTGGCCGTGGTGAGGAAACCGGCGGGCATCCTCACCGTTCCCTTCGAGCGCGACGACCGCGACACCCTCCTGGCCCTCGCCCGGGTCGCCATCCGCAGGATCGAAACAGGGAAGGGGAAGACGGCGAATCTCACGTTGCGCGCCGTGCAGCGGCTGGACAAGGAGACGTCCGGGCTGGTCGTCTTTGCGCGCAGCATTCCGGCCCAGCGCGATCTTCAGGAGCAGCTCGGAGCCCATACCGTGACGCGGCGCTACCTGGCTCTCGTCCAGGGCAAGGCCGAGGACGCGGTCTACGAGACTCTGCTCGTGCCCGACCGGGGCGACGGGCTCCGGGGCTCCTGGGGCGTGTTCCGTCCGGCGCGCGGCGAGTCGCCGCCGGTGGAAGCGAAGGAGGCCGTCACCCGCGTGCAGGTGCTGGAGCGGCTTGCCAAGGCGACTCTCGTGGCCTGTGAGCTGGAGACCGGGCGGCAGCACCAGATCCGCATCCATCTCGCCGAGGCCGGGCATCCGCTGGTGGGGGAGACGGTGTACATCCGCGACTGGCGGGGACCCCTCCTGCCGGCTCCCCGGCCCATGCTCCACGCGGCGGTGCTCGGGTTCGTGCATCTCCGAACGGGCAAATCCTTGCGCTTCGAGGAGCCGGCGCCGGGGGACTTCGCGGCGGCGCGGGAGCGGCTGCGCTCCCAGGGTTCGTGCTGATCTTCTCCCGCTTCTACTTTCATCCGCTGCACCGAGCTCGAACGCCGCTGGACCCGCTTTCAGATGAGCAGATCGCGATGTTCAAGGCGTGGATGGCGGCGGGATATCCGCCGTGATCCTCCAACATCGTTCGAGGTGCTGGAACATTGTTTTAGCGGCTTGGACATCTTCAACCCTCCTCAAACAATGAAAAAGTCTCCCGGACACCAAGAAACGCGACGGAACATTGTTAGAAGGCGTAGGACATTGTCCTTGCCGTACAGACAAGGTTCGAGGCTTCCAAACAATGTTTCTGGAGTGGTCACGGCGGACCGTAATCCTTCGCGCCGGATGAAACAAATCCCGCGTCGTCCAGTAATGAGGTCCGAGGAGGGAACCCCCTGATGAAATCTCTGGCCCAGGATCTCCGCTACGCCTGCCGGCTGCTGCTGCGCAGCCCCGGCTTCACCCTGCTTGCCGCCGTGACCCTGGCCCTGGGGATCGGCGCCAACGCGGCCATCTTCAGCGTGGCCGACTCCGTGCTGCTGAAGCCTTTGCCCTACAGGGACTCGGACCGGTTGATGATCGTCTACAGCCAGTTCCCCACCATGGGATTCGACCGCTTCTGGGTGGACCCGGTGGAGTTCACGGAGTATCGCAACTGGAACCGGAGCTTCAAGACCCTGGGGGCGTACGTGACCGGTGCGGTCAACGTGGCGGGAAAGGGCGAGCCCGTGCGGGCCGACGCGGCGTTCGCCACGGCGGGGCTGTTCCAGGCCCTGGGGGTGGACGCCGAGCTCGGCCGCTACTACTCACCCGCCGAAGACGTGCCGAACACGGAGGCGGTGGTGGTGCTGTCGGACGGCCTCTGGCGCCGGGCGTTCGGGGCGGACCCCAGCGTCGTCGGCCGGCGGATCAAGGTGGACGGCGGGGACCGGACGGTGATCGGGGTCATGCCGCCGGGCTTCACGATCGACAACCAGCGGATCGAGGTCTGGATCCCCCTGGCGCTCGATCCCGCCAAGCCGGGCAACCGGGGCAACCACTATCTCTTCCTCGTGGGCCGGCTGAAGGATGACGTCTCGCTCACCCAGGCGAAGTCCGAGATCAATGACCTGATCGCACGCTGGAAGCGGGAGCTGCCGAACGAGCACACGCCCGATCCCGAACGCCACCGGCTGGTCGTCCAGCCGCTGCTCGACGACCTGGTGGGCAGCGTCCGCCCCAAGATTCGTCTGCTCATGGGCGCGGTGGGCCTGGTGCTGCTGATCGCCTGCGTCAACGTGGCCAACCTCCTGCTGGCCCGCGCCGAGGCCCGGCAGAAGGAGATCGCCATCCGTACCGCCCTGGGTGCGGCCCGTGGCCGGCTGCTGCGCCAGTTCCTGACCGAGAGCGTGGTGCTGGCCCTGCTGGGCGGCGTCCTGGGATTGCTGCTCGCCTATTGGGGTGTCAAGGGCATCGTGGCCGCCAACCTGGACAGCCTGCCGCGGGTGGACGAGATCGGCCTCGATTCGCGAAGCCTTCTCTTCACCTTCGGCGTGTCGCTGCTGACGGGGGTGCTCTTCGGGCTCGCGCCGGCCCTCCACGCCCGGGCGGGATCGTTCTTCGCCTCGCTGAAGGAGGGGGGCCAGCGGACCACGGCCGGCTCGGGCCGCCAGTTGCTCCGGCGCGTGCTGGTGGTGGTGGAGGTCGCCTTCGCGGCCACGCTGGTGATCGGCGGCGGCCTGCTGATCCGCAGCTTCTGGCTGCTCCAGAAGGTCGATCCCGGCTTCAATCCCAACGGCATCCTCTCGCTCCAGATCTCGCTGCCGGATGGAGGCTCTACGACTCCCGAGCAGACGACGGGTTTCTACCAGCGGCTGCTCGCCCAGGTCTCGCGAATCCCGGGGGTCGAGAGCGCCGCGGCCATGTCGGGCCTGCCGCCGAACCGGCCGGTCAACGCCAACGACATGGAGTTCGAGGGCCTTCCGAGGACGCCCGACACGCCGCCCCAGAACGTCGACTACTGGCAGTTCGTCACCCGCGACTATTTCAAGACCATGGGCATCCGTCGGGTCGAGGGGCGTCTGTTCGAGCCCCGGGACGCGCGGGGATCGGCGCCGGTGATCGTGGTCAACCAGGCCCTGGCGAAGCTCTTCTATCCGCACCAGAGCGCGATCGGCCGGCGCATCCGGGCTTCCGACGATGCCCCGTGGCTGTCCATCGTCGGCGTCGTGGGCGACGTCAAGCAGAGCGGTCTCGATCAGAAGACCGGCACGGAGGTGTACTTCCTCCATGACCAGTCCCAGGAGGCCGTGGGCGGCGTGCCGGGGACCATGAACCTCGTCCTGCGCACGAAGAAAGACCCCATGAGTCTCGTCCCCGCCGTGCGCAACGAGATCCGGCGGCTCGATCCCACGCTGCCCCTGGCGGACGTACGGCCCATGGACGAGGTGGTCTACGAATCGGTGGCGCAGCCGCGTTTCGTGGCGTTCCTGGTCCTCATCTTCTCCCTGGTCGCCCTGACGCTCGCGGCCGTGGGCACGTATGGCGTTCTGGCCTACATGGTGGAGCTGAGGACCCAGGAGATCGGCGTGCGGATGGCCCTGGGAGCGCAGGCCCGCCAGGTGCTCAAGATGATCCTGGCCCAGGGCGCCTGGCTCGTGGGGCTGGGGCTGCTC
>CAXTNS010000002.1:21821-42380 GCA_964245465.1 uncultured Thermoanaerobaculia bacterium | reverse complement strand
TTCCCAGCCCGTCAGCCGCTCGGTGTGCTTGCGCAGGAGCGTCCGGTCGCCGGTCGACAGCTTCACCTTGTAGAGGTCGTGCCAGGCCGGATCGCGGTCGTTCAGGCCGACGTAGAGGGTGTCCGGATCGCTTTCGGGCACGGCGTAGATGAAAGCCCGCACTCCTTTCGCCTCGGTCAGGTTGCGCGCGGCGGGCACCTTCTGTCCCGAGGCGGGCGAGGCTGCCGGGTCGACGGCGTAGACGTTGAAGTTCTCGTCGCCTCCCTGATCCTGGACGAAGAGGATGTACTTGCCGTCCTCGCTCCAGAAGAAGCCGGGGATCGGGCGCTTGGTGTCGGCGGTGAGGGGCCGGGCCGCCTCGAAAGGCTCGTCGATCCGCTTGACCCAGACGTTGCGCGTGCCGTCGAGGGGCTTGATGAACGCGATGAACTTGCCGTCGGGCGAGAGCTGGCCGGCGACGATCTCGGGGTCGCCGAAGAAGAGCTCCCGGTCGATAAGGGGCGGCAGATCGGACGGCTGCGACGGCTGCGACGGTTGCGACGGCTGCGATGCCTGCGATGCCTGCGATGTCTGCGTCTGGGCGGCAGCCGCGAGGGCCATCAAGCCGCCAAAGATCCACGCGGAGACCCTGCGGGCTCGGCGGTTGGACGGGGTATACATACGAAGAACCTCCATGAAGGGTGAAGGAGACCTTGAGTGGACAGCCCGCGGCTGCAGGCTGATTCTAATACGCTGTGACGGCCGAAAGGTTTGGCTCGACGATGCCCGCGGATCCCGCGCTTTTCATACGCGTTCGAGCAGCACGAGCCCGGAAAAGCGGCGGACGTTCTCCTGGGTCTTCTTGGGAAGAAAACGTCCCACCAGGTTCCAGAACCAGGCTCCCTTCATGGTTCGCTGGAGCCGCCCAGCCTCTTCCCAGAGCGACAGGAAGCGCTCCTCGCGCCATCCGTAGGGACGGAAGAAATCCGTTCCTTCCTGGGGAGCGAACACGAAAGGCGCACCGCCTCCCTCCACGTTCTTTCCCCACATGCGCTTCATCCGCTTGAGCAGTTGCGGGCTCGCCAGGTCGATCATCCATTCCGTGAAGCTCGGCTGGGCGTGGAGGTCGCCGGCGAGCGCCGCCACCTGCTCGGGCTGGAGGTAGACGAGCAGCCCTTCGCTGAGCACCAGGGTTCGGGACGAGCTGGCGCCGAGCCGCGAGAAGAGCGCGCGGCGCCCCTCCACGTCCCTCAGGTCCACCGTCACCGCCTCGTACCGGCAGGCGGTGGGCTCGCCCTTCAGCATTTCGGTCTTGTAGTTGAGGATGCCTGGCAGGTCCACGTCCACCCAGCGCAGAGAGGGCGGCAGCGCCAGCCGCCAGGGGCGCGCGTCGAGCCCGGCGGCAAGATTGACCACGAGGTCGGTCCCCTGGTTGCGGACCGCGTCGAGGACGATCTCGTCGAACACCGCCGTCCGCACGATCATCGGCCACGCTAAGGTGCGCCCCCGCGGCATGGCGTCCAGAATCGCCCGCCCCCGCTCGCCCGCCAGCCGGTCGGCGAACGGGTCCCGGAAAATCGCGTCCGGACGGGCGCTTTCCATGGCCCGGTAGACGGCCACCCAGCGCGCGGTGTCGGAAATGTTTTCGATGGCCATGAGCGGCCCTCAGGATACACTAGGACTCCACGGAGGTGCTCCATGTGCCGGAACATCAAGACGCTCTTCAACTTCGATCCGCCGGTGACCGAGGAGGAGCTGCGCGCCGCGTCGCTGCAGTTCGTGCGGAAGGTCACGGGTTTCAACAAGCCCTCCAAGGCGAACGAGGCCGCGTTCTACGGCGCCGTGGAGGAGATCACCCAGGTCGCCAGCGTCCTCTTCGGGGCGCTTCAGACCAGCGCGCCGCCGAAGAACCGGGAAGAGGAGGCCGCCAAGGCCAGGGTCCTCTCGGCGCGACGCTTCGGGACGTGAGGCGCCCGCCCCCTTCCCGGCTCGGCCCGAATCGTGTAAAATAGCCGCCTCGATCCGAGGAGCGTTGCAGGAGGTCCCCCCTCCCAGGCTCGGACGCCGGCATGACCGGGACGCACAGGAAACGGCGCTCACCTTAACCCTTTCGGGGGTCTGAGGGTGAGCCCTCTCACTGCCCCCGGTTCCTCTTCAGGAGGTTAATCATGACCGTCGCTACCCCCACCCCGACTGAAACCCAGCAGGCCGACTACCACGTCGCCGATCTCTCCCTGGCCGATTGGGGCCGCAAGGAGATGACGGTCGCCGAGGGCGAGATGCCGGCCCTCATGGCCATCCGCAAGGAATTCGCCGCGAGCCAGCCCCTCAAGGGCGCCCGCATCGCCGGCTCCCTGCACATGACCATCCAGACGGCCGTGCTCATCGAGACCCTGGAAGCTCTCGGCGCCGAGGTGCGTTGGGCGAGCTGCAACATCTACTCCACCCAGGACCATGCCGCCGCCGCCATCGCCCACGCGGGCATTCCCGTCTTCGCCTTCAAGGGCGAGAGCCTCGCGGACTACTGGGACTTCACGCACAAGATCTTCGAGTTCCCCGAAGGCACGGCCAACATGATCCTGGACGACGGCGGCGACGCCACCCTGCTCGTCCACCTGGGCGCCAAGGCCGAGGATAATCCCTCCGTGCTGGACAAGCCCACCAGCGAGGAGGAGCGCGTGCTCTTCGCCGCCATCCGGAAGCGCAACGCCGCCCAGCCCGGCTGGTACAAGAAGCAGCTCGCCGCCATCCAGGGCGTCACCGAAGAGACCACCACCGGCGTCCACCGCCTCTACGAGATGGCCAAGAAGGGCGAGCTCAAGTTCCCCGCCATCAACGTCAACGACAGCGTCACCAAGAGCAAGTTCGACAACCTTTACGGCTGCCGCGAGTCCCTGGTGGACGCCATCAAGCGCGCTACCGACGTGATGGTGGCCGGCAAGATCGCCGTCGTCTGCGGCTACGGCGACGTGGGCAAGGGCAGCGCCCAGGCTCTGAAGGGTTTGAACGCCCAGGTGTGGGTCACGGAAATCGACCCCATCTGCGCCCTCCAGGCCGCCATGGCGGGCCTCCCCGTGGTAACCATGGAAGACGCCTGCGAAAAGGCGGACATCTTCGTCACCGCCACCGGCAACCACCACGTCATCACGCACGAGCACATGGCGCGGATGAAGCACAATGCCATCGTCTGCAACATCGGCCACTTCGACAGCGAGATCGATATCGCGAGCCTCGAGCAGTACCCGTGGGAAGAGATCAAGCCCCAGGTGGACCACGTGATCTTCCCCGACGGCAAGCGCCTCCTCCTCCTCGCCAAGGGCCGCCTCGTGAACCTCGGCTGCGCCACCGGCCACCCGAGCTTCGTGATGAGCTCCTCCTTCGCCAACCAGGTCCTGGCGCAGATCGAGCTGTGGACCAAGAAGGACGAGTATCCGATCGGCGTCTACATCCTCCCCAAGAGCCTGGACGAGAAGGTGGCGCGCCTCCAGCTCACCACCCTCGACGCCAAGCTCACCGAGCTCCGCGACGACCAGGCCCAGTACATCGGCGTGGACAAGAACGGACCGTTCAAGCCCGAGCATTACCGGTATTGAACCGAGGTTGATCTGAGAGATGACGGAGGACCGGGAGACCGGTCCCCTTTTTATTTTGCTCTTACTGCTCCCACCAGTACGGTTGGTAGTAGTAGAACTCTTCCGAGTACGACTGGCCGTAGGCGTTCTCGGCCACGATGCGGTAGGTGTAGGTCTGCCCCTGCTGCAAGCCGTAGTCCGTCGTGGATGTCTGATTGGGCGAGGCCCAGCCCACCGTGTAGAAACCCCACCCGTCATTGCGTTCGACCGCGAAATCGTCCTCGTCGTTGCTCAGATCGTTCCACCAGAGTGTGAGCGAACCGAAGCCGTTGTATGCATAGCCCCACAGGCAGCAGGGCCCGTTGGGCGGCGAGCCCGCGGCCAGTGTCGTCGCGGTGGCCTGCGGCGACGGAGCCGACGAGCCCGTGCCGTTCCAGGCGATCACCTGATAGGTGTACGTCGTGCCGGCCACGACCGAGGTGTCGGAGTAGCTCGTCACTCCCGCGCCCACCGAGGCGATCTCGACGAAGCCACCTCCCGAGGTGCTGCGCTGGATCTTGAACCCCAACTCGTCGCTGCTGGAGTCCGTCCAGGACAGGTTGATCAGGGTCTGCGACACGGCACTCGCCGACAGGCTCGCCGGACTCAGCGGCGGGCAAGCCGCGTAGGGAGCGAAGTTGATGGGTCCGTGATAGACGCACTGCTCGTCGCGGTTCACCTGGCCGTTGCAGTCCTCGACGGCAAACGCCGCTTCGATGGTGTTCCTGCGCCGTCTCGTCTCGTCGATCACCGCCTGCCGGAAATTGTTGAGCGGAGTCGACGGCCCGCCGACGACCGCTTCCATGCCGACTCCGATGTTGTTCTGGGGGTTGTTCTGCGCGTCGACGTACTGCTTGTAGTGCCCCCGGATCGTTCCCATCTCGTGACCGCGGGTGTTGGACAGCAACTGGGATCCGGAGATGAACCCGGTGTTGGTCGCCGCGTTGTAGTTCCCGCACTGGGCCTTGAAGAAGTCGCTGGCGGAGTTCTCCAGATCCGGGTGGATCAAAGTGTAGACCGCCGTCGCGGGATGGGCCTCGTTGGAGTCCGAGGGAGATGCCGACGTGACGTATTTGAAGTCATGATTCGGCCCGTTGTCCGCGATCGTCGTATCAGTCCAACTCGCCCGCTGGATCAAGCAGGTGTGCCCCAGCCGGCCCCCGTTCACGGGTGGAATGGGGACGCTCAGCGTCCCATTTTCGTAGCAGTTGAAGTTGTTGGTCACCTTGGTGGGCGTCACGGCCGTGAACGCGAAGTTGTTCCGCAGATTGACGGTGATCGACTTCGACAGCGAGTGGGTGCTCCCCCCTTGCTGCACGGTCACCCGCACGGTGCCACTGGTCACCATCGTACCCGACCAGGAGGTCGCGTTCGAGGCGCCGCGGTTCACGGTGTCGGTGCCGTCCGAGAAGCTCCAGTCGCGCACCTGGGCCGAGTTGCACCGGTTGCCGATCGTGAAGGTCGCCGTGCTTCCCCGGCTCACCGAGCTCGGGCCGTTGAGCACGGGGGTCTGGTTGCAGGGCCCCTGGTTGAACAGCGACACCTGGGTCGAGCCGAGGTTCTGGGTCGACTGGGCGAAGTAGGCGGGGCAGTAGCAGCCGTAGTAGTTGAAACCGCCGCCGTAATCGCCCGGTCCGAACGAGAAGAAGCCGTACGGATCGTAGAAGCCGTAGTAGTAATAGTAGTAATAGGCGATGATGTAGTGGTTCGAGATCTCCGAGTACAGCCGGTCATCCTGCAGGTATCCGTCGGTGTAGACCTCGGCCGTGCAGACGCCGTGGTAGGAGTCGCTGTCGATCGCCGAGGACCCCTCGTATAGCGTGCCGACCACCGCCGCGTCGTAGTAGTAGCAGGCGTAGTAGTCGAGAGCGGTCGCCGAGTAGCCGTAGACGCGGCCGAAGTCGGGATCGAGTTGGAGCGCCGTGACGCCGTAGACGTATTGAGCGCTGGCGGGCGCCGGGGCGAACGCAAACAGGGCGAAGAGGAGCGAGAGCTGGAACAGGATCGCGCGAGAGCGTGTCATGGCGTTCTCTCCTTTGCGACCTGGTCAATTCCGGCCGCCGTTCGCGGGCGGCAGGGGATGGATGGAACGGTTGGGCAGCGGCTGCGGTACCGCTCCTGCGGGTGCGACCTTCTGGCGGCGGATCGTCGGCGCGATCTTCTCGTCGACGAAGCCCTGGAAGCGAGCGAACTCCCGGTCTCCAAAGGCGCGGCGCAGACTCTCGCGCGCCGCGTCGATCAGCTCGTCGCGCTCGCTCTGCAAGCGCTTGAGCTCCGCGGGCGGCTCGGGCGGAGTCTCGTCCTTCTTCAACGTCCCCTGCGGAACCGCCGCCCGGGCGGCGCGGATGATCGCGAGCGCTTCCTGGTCCTTCTCCTCGACGCGGGCCACGCAGTCCGCGGCGATCGAGCTGAGCTGGGCGGCCTGCGCCTCGGTCAGCTTCGCGCTCGTACGGAACACGGAGCGATAGGGCGCTCCGTCCTCCCCGCGCCGTTCGGCTGCCACCGCTTTGGCCTCGAGCGTCGTCATATGGCGGAAGAGGACCCAATATTTGACAGATTCGGGGAGCGGTTCCAGAGTCCCCGTCCGCGGCGGCTCGTCCGCCGCGGAGAGCGGCGTCGATCCAAGGGAAAACAAGACGAGGGTGAGCCCCAAGACGATTGCAGCCAAGCGAGCGACTTTCATCTTTTCCTCCTTTCGGTATCGCAGCCATTTGGCGGCACGGGCACGGCGACCCGCTCGCCGTGCTTCCATCTTTTCTGGTGCGGAATCCCTCATCAAGCGAGCCGTCGTCTTGGGCTTCCTTGGTCCGGGTGGGGTCTCGTGCTACCTAGAGAAAACCGACGATGTGCAATGCGCCCCTATCTGGAAGCGGCGGCCGCCCTGAGAGCGCCGGCATCCCTGCAGGCCTGACCAGAAATGCGGTCCCGCCAGGGACCCCAGGGGGAGGTTCTCAGTCGAGGAAACCTTCCGGCTCCTCATTCGTCTATTCCGTAGGCGCGAAAGGAGCCCGCCCATGGTCCGCCAAGCCCGTCTGCCGCTCTTGAGCTTCGCCCGGGCTGGCCGGCGCGGACCCTCATCCCCCTCTTCCTCTTCAGCCTCACCGGCGCCGCCCTGGTGCTCCCGGACCGGCGCGAGATGCTGAAGCGCCTCTCAGAAATTCTTTCCATTCCAGCGGAGATCGGGCTCGTAACCTGGATCACCGTGCGGACCGCCCGTTCCCTGTGGAGCACGAGTGGTACGGAAGACATGCTGGAAAGACTGCGGGAGGCATCACGGGAGATTCTGCCCGCGCGCCGCGTGGCGGAGGCGATCGCCTTCGAGATGGCGGTCCTCTATTACTCCCTCTTCGCTTGGCGCCGATATCCCCAGAGCCCATCCGGCTCCCGGGTCTTCACCTACCACCGCACCAGCGGCTACGGAGCGCTCGGTTTCGCCCTGCTGATCGTCACGATCGCCGAGGCGATTCCCGTTCACATCCTCGTCGCGCGCTGGAGCTCCCAAGTTGCCTGGCTCCTCACCGCCCTGGCGGCATACGGCCTGTGCTGGTTCCTGGCGGATTACCGGGTCACACGCCTGAGGCCCATCCTCCTGGACGGCGAGACCCTCTGCATCCGCACCGGCCTGCGCTGGACGGTCCGTATCCCGCGCGCCCACATCGTCGCCATCCACAAGAAGGCCTCCAAATCCGAGCCCGTCCTCCGAGCCACGCTGCCCATGATGAAACCCCCTGTGAATCGAGCTGGCCGAGCCCGTCACGGCGCAGGGGCCGTATGGGATCGAAAAGCGATCCCGCTGGATCTCGGTGGCCGTGGATGACGCGAAGGCCTTCCAGGAAGAGCTTTCCCCTGGGAGCGCCGGCATTCCTGCCGGCAGCCAACTCCGATCTTTGCGGCCCGAAGAGTCGCGAGAATCCAGCCTTCTCAAAAGGCTCAGTTCACCCGACAGATTCCATCCGCTGCGCAGTAGCCGGAGCAGCCTCCAAAGCAGGACGTACAGTCGCTTTGATCGTTGCAGAACCTTCCGGGAGACCAGATCGCATTATGGCTGCAGCCCCCTCCTCCTGTCCCGCCTCCCGATGAGTACGTGCACGTTCCTGTTGAGAGATTGCAGGCCGATCTGGGGTCGCTCGGGCAGATCGAGCGGCAGTCATCGTCATCATTGCAGAACGCCTGCGGGCAGACGGTGAGATCCAGCCAGGACAGGACGGACGTCAGCTCGTTCGAGCAGCCGGCCTGGGGCATGATCGGCTCGTCGGCAAAGGCCGGAGCGCAGGTCAGGAGCAGGGTGATCGAGGCGATCGCAGCGAGAAAATAGAGGTTCTTCTTTTTCATTCAGGCCTCCGAGGATTTGGCAGGCACGGCGAACCATCTCACCGCACCTCTCAAATAACAGTGCCGGTTGTGCTTGCAGGCGAGCCTCGTCCGGGGTTCTCGGTATATCCTCACCCCATGAAGACCCTCCTCTTCGGCGCAACCGGCTCAGCCGGCGGCAGCGTCCTGCGCGCCTGTCTCGCGGACCCTGCCGTCGAGGAGGTACGCGCCATCGTCCGCCGCCCTCTTCCCTTGGAGCACGAGAAGCTCCGCGTGTTTATCCACAAGGACTTTCAGGACTACACCGGCGTGGAGGCCGCGTTCGCGGGTGTGGACGCCTGCCTGTTCTGCCTGGGAATCTCCGCCACTCAGGTTTCCGGCGAGGAGGAGTATCGGCAGATCACGTACAGCTTCGCTGTGGCGGCCGCGCGGACCCTGCGGGCTCAGAGTCCGGAGGCCGCGTTTCATTTCATCAGCGGCCAGGGGACGAGCTTGAGCAGCCGTTTCATGTGGGCGCGGGTGAAGGCGGAGACGGAGCGCGAATTGATGGATCTGGTGCAGGCGGTCTGCTGGCGCCCGGCTGCCATCGACGGGGCTCCTTCCGACAACGCGCCGCGGGCGTACAAGGTCCTTCGGCCTTTGTTCCGCCTGTTGCGGCCGTTTCGTAGCCTCTATATCTCCGGCGAGGATCTGGGACGAGCAATGTTGGGGGCGACCGCGGAGAAAATGCGGGGGCGGATCATCGAGAACGCGGAGATCCGGGAGATTGCGGAGCGGACGCGGATCTCCGGGCCCGGCCGCAGCAACAACTCCTGACCCCGCGAGGCCTCCGGTCCCCGCTTCCCGCCCGTCCGCCGGGCTCTCCTGTCCTTCTCCGGGGCTCATTGCAACATTCGCCGGGAGCCATGGGACAACTCCCGAGGTCTCCGGGGCTTCCGCCGGGGTCTTTGCATCAACTGGCGAGCTCGCGAGTCCTCCCGAAGAGGCCGGCGCAACGAGCCGGGCCCTCTTTGCAACGACTCGAAGGCTCTCCAGTCGTTGCGCCGGGGTCTTCTTGTGTTGCGCCGGCCTCGCGACTTGTTGCAAAGACCTCGCGACTTGTTGAAAAGAGGTCTCCAGTTGTTGCATTGAGCTCGCCAGTTGTTGCAGGGAGGCCGGCGAATCAGGATTCGGTCGCCTTGTGTTGCATCGCGAGCGCTTCGTGTGGATTCGCGATGTCTCCGGGTGTGGCAAGGCGGCCGGCGGACCACCGCTGGAGGGCTCCAGCCGTTGCGGAGAGCCCGGCGGGTGTTCCAAAGAGGCCGGCGGGCGTTGCCGGGAGGTCTGCAGTCAGCGCAAAGAGGCCGGCGGACCGCCGGCGGAGCCTTCGGAACCTCTCTCCGCCCCTGGCTCCTGTTGCGTTGTGTGGATTCCTGGCGTCTCGTGTCGCAAGCGATGCAACACAAGGCCGTATTGCAAGACAAGGAGGATAAACTCCCCGCCATGAACACCACCCCGGACACCCCTTACGGCCAGGACCTGCTGCTCGTAGGCGGCGGGCATTCCCATGCCCTGGCGTTGCGGATGTTGGGGATGCGGCCGATTCCCGGCGTGCGGGTCACGGTGGTGAGCGACGTTTCCTATGCTCCCTACTCCGGCATGCTGCCCGGGCACGTGGCGGGGTTTTATACGTGGGAGGAGATGCACATCGACCTCCGCCGTCTGTGCGCGTTCGCCGGGGCGGCTTTCGTGCAAGGGCGCGTGGAGGGGCTGGATGTGGAGGGGCGCGCCGTCCATGTGGCGGGCCGGCCTCCGATGCGGGCGAGCGTGATCTCTTTGAACGTGGGCAGCACGCCGGACCTCTCCGGGATTCCGGGAGCGGCGACCTGGGCGATTCCGGCCAAGCCGGTACCGGAGCTGCTCTCGGGAGGGGAACGGATCACGGCGGGGGCTGGGGGTGATGGGTGCCGCGTCCTCATCGTAGGCGGCGGCGCGGGCGGGGTGGAGCTTGCTCTCAACATGGGGCACGTGCTCGGCAGGCGGGCCGCCATCACCCTTCTCCATGAAGGCGAACGGCTTCTCCCCGGCCACAACGAGCGCGTGCGGAGAATCCTCTCCGGATTGCTGCCGGAGCGGGGCGTGACGGTCCGCACGGGTGCGCGGGTGACCGAGGTGACCGCTGAAGGGGTCCGCACGGCGGCGGGGGATTTTATAAAGGCGAATTTCGTGGTGTGGGTGACCCAGGTGGCGGCTCCTTCCTGGATCGCGGAGAGCGGGCTCGCTACTACGGAAGAAGGATTCGTACGCGTGAGGTCCACGCTCCAGGCGATCGATCATCCCTGGATTTTCGCCGTGGGGGACGTTGCCACGATCGAGGGAGACCCACGCCCAAAATCCGGTGTTTTCGCGGTCCGCATGGCAAAGCCTCTGGTCACCAACCTGCGGGCCTGGCTCTCCGGCTGGCTGCTTCAGAGCTATCAGCCGCAACGCCAGTTCCTGAGCCTCATCGGCACCGGCGACGGGCAGGCCGTGGCTTCGCGGCGATGGCTGGCGGGCCGGTCGCCGTCTTTCTGGAAATTGAAAGATGGGATCGATCGCCGTTTCATGCGGAAGTTCGAGGACCTGCCGGACATGACCGCGTCCGAGCCTTTCGAGGATCCGGCAGGTACAGAAAAAAGTATCGAAGAGGCCGCCCGCAGGCGCTGTCTCGGATGCGCGGCCAAGGTGGCGGGAACGACGCTCGCGCGGGTGATGGCCCGCCTGCGGGAAGAGCATGGCCCGGCGTGGCAGGACGCTGCTCGCATTGGCGACGTGCTCGTGGGTCTGGACACGCCGGACGACGCCGCCGTGTTCCCGGTTCCGCAGGGCCGGGTGCTGGTGCAGACGGTGGATTACATGCCGGCCCTGGTCTCCGATCCGTATCTCTTCGGCCGCATCGCCACGATCCATGGGCTCAGCGATCTCTTCGCCATGGGGGCGGTGCCGCACAGCGCTCTGGCCGCGGCCCTGGTACCCTTCGCGGCTGAGGAGGTGACGGAGGAGACGCTCTATCAACTGCTCAGCGGCGTGCTCCGCGAGCTCGGCGCGGCCGGCGCGGTGCTGGCCGGCGGGCACAGCGCGGAGGGCTCGGTGGTGGGACTGGCGCTCACGTGCAACGGTCTCGCCGACCCTTCCCGCCTGTTGCGGAAGGGCGGCCTCCAGGCCGGGGACGCGCTTGTGCTCACCAAGCCGCTCGGCACCGGCGTGCTGTTCGCGGCCCACATGCGGCTGAAGGCCAAGTCCCTGTGGATCGACGCGGCGCTCGATTCCATGCTGATCTCCAACCGGTCAGCGGCCGCGATCCTACTGGACCACGGCGCCACTGGTTGTACGGACGTGACGGGTTTCGGCCTGGCCGGCCATCTGCTGGAGATGCTGCGGGCCGCCGGGCTCGGCGCGGAGATCGATCTCACCACCGTCCCGGCGCTTCCGGGCGCTCTGGAATGCCTGCGCCAGGGCTTCGCCAGCTCGCTCAGCCCGGCCAACCGGAGCGCGGCGGCGGAAATTGCGGGAGCGATCGATCACGAAAATTCCGCGCTACTTTTCGATCCCCAGACCTCGGGCGGTCTCCTTGCCGGGGTGCCCGAGGAACGCGTGGCGAGTTGTCTGGAGGCTTTGCGGGCGGCGGGCTATGCCCAGGCCGCCCGGATTGGGAAGGTCACCGTGCCGGATGGGACCGGCCTGATTTTCATCAGGCCGTCAGCTTCTCCGTCACCACCAGGCTGATCAGCTTGGGGTTGGGCTTGCCCCCGCTCTTGGCCGTCTGCTTCACCACCTGCCCGATGAGGAAGCCGAGCTTGCCGGTCTCGCCGCTGCGGTAGCGCTCCACTTCGTTGGGGTGCGCGGTCAGCACGCTTTCGACGATGGGCAGGATCTCGGGGCGGAGCTGATCGAGAAGCTCCTGCTCTTCCGCGGAGAGCGGCTCGGGGGCCTTCTCCTCTTTCACCTTCGGCGCCTTGGGCTCAGGGGCTTTCCGTACAGGCGCGGGGGCGGGCTCCTGCTTCTTCGCCTCCTGCGCCCAGGAGTCTCTCAGCGGCACGATGCGGTTGAAGACGAGACGCTCGGGCGTTGAGTCCACGGGATCGCGGAAGAAGTAGCCCTGCCGCTCGAACTGCAGGCGCTCGCCAAGATCCGGCGCGGCCGGCTCCAAGCGGCTTTCCGTAAGGGTTTCCAGAGACTGAGGATTGAGATAGGTTTCGAAGTCCCCTTCCTCCAGGTCCGGTCTCTCGACCCGGAACAGGCGGTCGTAGACGCGGACCTCGACCGGCACCGCGTGGTCCGCGGAGACCCAGTGCAGGGTGCCTGGCACCTTGCGCCCGTCCGAGGCCGCGCCGCCGCGGGAGGCAGGGTCATAGGTGCAGCGCAGCTCGGCGATCTCGCCGTTCGCGTCTTTCACCACGCTCTCGCAGCGCACGAGGTAGGCGTAGCGCAGCCGTACCTCGCGGCCCGGGGAGAGGCGATGGAAACCTTTTGGTGGGTTCTCCGCGAAGTCGTCCCGATCGATGTACAGGGTGCGCGAGAACGGTACCTTGCGGGTGCCTTCCTTGGGCACGTCGTGTGGATAGAGCGGCGCGTCGAATTCCTCGACCTGGCTCTCGGGATAATTTTCGATCACCACTTTCACCGGCCGCAGCACGCACATCACGCGGGGGACCTCGGGGTTCAGGGCCTCGCGCTGGCAGTATTCCAGGAGCGTCACGTCCACCGTGCTGTTGGCCTTGGCGACGCCCACACGCTCGCAGAGGTCGCGGATTGCCGCGGGCGTGAAGCCGCGGCGGCGCAGGCCGGCCAGGGTGGGCATGCGGGGATCGTCCCAGCCCGTCACCAATTTGCGCTCGACGAGCTGTAGGAGCTTGCGCTTGCTCATCACGGTGTAGGTGAGGTTCAAACGGGCGAACTCGGTCTGCCGCGGCGGCTCCGGGAATGGGAGGGTATCGACCAGCCAGTCGTAGATGTCCCGGTTGTTCTCGAACTCCAGGGTGCAGAGCGAGTGGGTGACGCCTTCGAGGGCGTCCGAGAGCGGATGGGCGAAGTCGTACATCGGGTAGATGGGCCAGGCGTCGCCGCGGCGGTAGTGGGAGGCGTGCCGGATGCGGTAGAGCAGCGGGTCGCGCATCTTCATGTTGGGCGAGGCCATGTCGATCTTCCCCCGCAGCACGTGGGCACCATCCGGGAACTCGCCGGCCCGCATACGGGCGAAGAGGTCGAGATTCTCCTCCACCGTGCGGTCGCGGTAGGGGCTGTTGCGGCCGGGCTCGGTGACGGTGCCCCGGTACTCGCGGATCTCGTCCTCGGAGAGGCTGTCCACGTAGGCCTTGCCCCTGCGGATCAGCTCGACGGCGAAGTCGTAGAGCTGCTCGAAGTAGTCCGAGGCGTGGAAGAGGTTCTTCCAGTCGAAGCCCAGCCAGCGCACGTCCCGCTGGATGGACTCGACGTACTCCATGTCTTCCGTTTCGGGGTTCGTATCGTCGAACCGAAGGTTGCAGGCACCCTCGTACTCCAGGGCCAGGCCGAAGTTGAGGCAGATCGACTTGGCGTGGCCGATGTGGAGGTAGCCGTTCGGCTCCGGGGGGAACCGGGTGACGACCCGGCCCCCGTATTTGCCGGCGGCACGGGCGCGCTCGACCATGTCGCGGATGAAGTTTCGTGCGGGAAGGGAGAGGGCAGTGTCAGCGAAATCAGCCACGGCAGGGATCCTCGGTCTTGGGGTTGGTACGGCCCGGGCGCGAGCCGCGAAAGGCGGCGAGGATATCAGATCCCAGGCAGGAGGGGGGCAACGCGGACGGCGCGAGCGCCATGCCGTAGAATGTCCGCCGTGAAACGCTTTCCCCAGGACGTCGTGGCCGCCATCGACAAGGGCAAGATCCTGGGCATCCGGGCCGGCACGCAGCCGCACCGTTTCATTGGCATCTGGGCCGTGGTAGTGGAAGGCCGCGTGTTCGTGCGCTCCTGGAGCCTGAAGCCGCGGAGCTGGTACCGCACGTTCCTGGAAGAGCCGCGCGGCACCATCAGCGTCGACGGCCGCGAGATCGACGTCCGCGCCGTGCGCACGCGGAGCGAGCGCCTGAAGGCGGCGGTCGATCGCGCCTACCTGGAAAAGTACAAGACACCTGGGTCCATCCAGTACGCCCGCGACCTCGGAGAGGAGAAGTCCAGGGCCACCACCACGGAGCTGGTGCCGCTGTAGACGAGCTTTTTGCTAGGATAGAGACATGTTGGCCTGGTCTGAATGCCCCGCTGTCGAGCGCCACCCGGACCGAGTGAGCGGCGCCTGGGTCTTCCACGGAACCCGCGTGCCGGTTGCGGCCCTGTTCGAGAACCTCGAATCCGGCGCAAGGCTTGAGGAATTCCTCGATTGGTTCCCCGGCGTCACCCGAGCGCAGGCGGAAGCGGTCCTCGAACACGCAGTCCGCGGTCTTCTCGTTGCGTGATCCATGATCCCTATGGCGGAGCCCATCATAGGAATCCTCGCTGGGATGGGGCCACGGTTCACGGCGCCCTTCATCGATCTCGTTATCACGGAATGCCAGACCCAGTGCGAATACGATCGTCGTCGCCTGCTTGGATCTCAGCGGTGTCTTGGCCCATGCTAGAACGACGTTGCGGATCGTAGACGCCCTCGCAGTGCCTAGCTCGGGAGATTGTTGTGGAGTGGCTCCGGAGGCTTGGAGCAGATGTCCTCCTGATTCGGGAACCCAGATGAGCAGAGCGAGCAGATGAGGGAGAGCAACAGGTAGGCGCTCTTCCTCAGAAGGAGTTCAGACTCTTTGTTGACGAATCTCAGGAACGAGCGTAGAGTGGAAACCTCTAGGTACTAAACGATTTACCTCTCTTTTCCGCACAAGAATTCTTGTAGGTGCAAACGCCATGAAACGAAGGCCTTCCGTATTTGTTGGTTCCTCGTCTGAGGGCTTGGACATTGCACGTAACATTCAGGCACTCCTCGACAAGGACTGCGAAGTGACGCTCTGGAACCAAGGAGTATTCGGTCTTAGCTCCGGTACTTTAGAATCTTTGGTGTTGGCGCTTGACGACTTCGATTTCGCCATTCTCGTCCTTACGCCTGATGATATGACGGTAACGCGAGATCAAGAGCGTCCGACTGCGCGGGACAATGTGCTCTTCGAGTTGGGACTGTTTATGGGCGCCCTTGGCCGATCCAGGACCTTCATCGTCTACGACCGACTTGCGAAGCTCCAACTGCCGTCAGATCTCGCGGGAGTTAGCGCTGCCACCTATGAGCCTCATTCTACCGGTAACTTGCGAGCTGCGTTGGGCGCTCCGACCACTGACATGCTTCAGACAATCCAGAAGCTGGGATGTCGAGAGAGAACTCGACATCCCGCGCAAGCGCCTCACGATATACAGGGATACCTTAAAGTTCAAGCACAGTTTGTTCCATCGGGTATGGCACATCTATTCCAAAGTGCCGTCGCTTGGGGACCATGTTGTACACTACAGATGGCGCCATTTCTCCGAGAAGGATGGACACTTGACCAGATCAGGATCGAAAAGCATTCAGCTAGATTTCACTTTCCTGAGAACAAGAAGGCTGCATACGCAGCTTATCGCAAGCGCGAGTCGAGGCGTCTCAGGCCTGATCGACCAAAGTATGCGCTTAGGAATAGGCCATTTGCCCTAACGGATGCACCAGATCTTGATCTCAGCGTCTCTACATGCGTCTTTAGCCAGGTTCAGTTCTGCAGAGATTGTATTGCCCCTATCACTTCTGACCGTGATCACTTTGTAATGCAGGCCCGCAAAACGGCCGTAGAGTTTCCGCATGCTTTCTGTCTTCACATGATAATAGTTACTGCGGACAGTCGACTATTGCTGGCGAAACGTTCAGATAAACTTGTATACAACCCCGGCGTATGGTCACTTTCTGTCGAAGAGCAGATGAGCGAGGAGGACCTTCAGGAACCGCCCTCTCAAGTCATGAAAGCATGGGTACATAGACTGCTTTGGGAAGAAATCGGGCTTTCCCACGAAGACATCAAAGACACTGATGTGCGTGTTCTAAGCGTGTTCGTTGAGGCCGATGTCCTGAATTGTTCTATGGCGGCGGTTGCCTATCTTCCAATGAGCAGTAAAGACCTTGAGGCGTTGCTACGCACAGGAGGGCGACCTGACCCCGAGATCGAGGAGTTTCTCTTCATCTCCGAGGACCAACTCCTGAATGAGCTCCGTGACCCAACACGCCCTTATCACACTACGGCGCAATACCGAATGCTGCTCTTCCTCGCGAGCCGCAGTTCTTTTCCAGCGGTTGTCCGCAGTATCGCCCATTTGGAGAAGGGGAGTGGCGGCAATGTTCAGAGCTGACACGCCCCAGTAGAACATCTGCGGCAGGAAGCGGCGATGGCAGCTTCCTATCCCTCTCGTGGTATTCATGGGGAAGCTCTCCACTGAAGGATGAAAACTGGCCGATGATCCTATCTCCTGCCACCATCATCGTTCTTCTCTTGGGTCTGACGCCCCCTGTCGGAGCCAGCGGGAGGCTCAGAGCCAGCAAGTTCAAACCCGCCACGATCAAGGCCAAGCGGTGCCCGTCCGTTACATTGTAACGATCACACCTCACCCTCAATGAAATGAACACGATCCGCAGGTAGGACGGGAAAAGGATCCGAGACATAGAGTTCCCCACATGGGCGCTTCAACTCTCCGCACCTACGAGGCCCACGCCGAGACGACACAGACCTTCGGGCGCGTGCTCGGCTCCGTACGGCAGCATCATTTCGTGATCGACGGGCCGATCCAGAACGGCTGCCCGGGAGAGGCGCCGACGCCGGGGGAGCTGTTCCTGTCCGCGGCGGCCGCTTGCGGGGCCGAGGTCGTCCAAGTGCTCGCTCGTGAGGCCGGAATCCCGCTCGAAGGCGTGGCGGTGACGGTGCGGGGCACCATCGATCGCGCCCGGCAGCCTCGGACGGACGTGACGGTGTTCACGGCAGTCGAGCTGAGGCTACGCCTCCGGGGTCCGGACGTGGCGCAGGCCGCCGAGTTGGTGGCGGGGTTCCAGCGCCGCTGTCCCGTGTACGGCTCCCTGGCCGTTGCGAGCGGGAGCGTTGAGGTCCACTACGAGACAGAGCCGGGGTAAGATCGAATCAGGGTGTCATCTCCTCTTGGCGGACCTTCAAGGAAACCTGGAGTGCCGTCCGTCTATCCTTTGCGGGAACGACCGAACTGCGATCAGCTCTGAGGTACGGAATGCCCCCTCGGCAGCCTATCCCGGAGGTCTTCTTGGCGACGATCTTCATTTCCTACGCCCGTGAGGACCTCGGTCTGGCCCTCGCCCTCAAGCAGAAGGTCGAGGCGTCTGGCCACAAGGCCTGGATCGATCTCGAAGGTCTTCCGGCCGCATCCTTCTGGCGCCAGGAAGTCGCTGGCGCCATCGAGCAGGCAGACATTTTCCTGTTTGGGCTGACACCCGATTCGGCGGCATCTCCAGAGTGCCAGAAGGAGCTCGACTATGCCCTGCAGCTCCGAAAGCGCATCATCCCTGTCGTACTCCGAGGCGTTGAGCCGGAACAGGTAGACGCTCGTCTGCGTGACATCGATTGGGTGTTTCTGCGGCCGGGAGACGACGAGCCGGCAGGCCTGCTCCGGCTCAAGAACGCGATCACGACCGATCTCGACCATCTCCACCGGCACACCCGGTTCCTCCTGCGCGCACTGGAATGGGAGCGCGCGCGCCGCGATCGCAGCTTGCTTCTGCGGGGTGGCAACCTGAAGGAGGCGGAGCGGTGGCTCGAACAGAGCCCGGGCAAGGAGCCGGCCCCGATCCCACTCCAGGGAGAGCTGATCCAGGCCAGCCGTCAAGGCGAAAACCGGCGCAGGGTGTGGCAAACGGCCGTGGCGGCTCTTCTCGTGGCAATCTCCGTCGTAGCCGCTTATGTGGCTCATCAGAAGAACCAGACCGCTCGCGCGGACCTCTCCCGCCGGCTGGCTCGGGACTCGACCGCCGCCGAGAGCCTGGACCGGATGTTCCTGCTCGCCGTCGCGGCCCACGAGGTAGCGCCCACGGGAGCCTTTCCTGGCTGGATGCCACGAAAATGTCTGAGATCCGCCGGGTGGCGGGACAAGGAGCCAGCGTGCTCCACCTTGCTTTCGACGACCACGGCGCGCTCCTGGCCTCCGCCTGTGGAGATGGCCGGGTCCGAGTGTGGAGCGGGGATCAGGAGGAGGCGGTGCTCACGCTGCCCGGACAGGGCCGTGTCTTTTCGGTGGCTTTCCAGGCCGGGACCAGCAACCTCGCATCGGGTGGTACGGACCCGACCCTTCACATTTGGGACCCGGGATTGTTGCAGCCCCTGGCCCGGCTCGCTTTCGGCGGAGGGAGCCCGGTCCAGCAGGTCGTCCTCGGTCCCGATGGCAGATGGCTTGTCGCCGGGCGGCTCGATGGTCGCTTGGCGCGCGTGGATCTCTCCCAGCCTGACAGAATCGAGGAGATTCCCGTCGACACGGGGGGCGACCTGGGCGGGATCGCCGTTGCCCGCGATCAGCTCCTCTGGAGCGGCGCGGGAGGCCGTTTCGGACTTTGGGACCTTGCGGGTCACAGCAAACCGCTCACCTGGCACCTATCTGGCCTCAACGTGACCGCCGTCGCGTTCCAAAATGACGGAAACGTTTTCGCTGTTGGCAGCAAGGAGGGCCGCATCTCGATCTGGCGTCGCGATGCAAAATCCGGCATGTTCCAGGAGAGCCCTCTCCAAGCCGGGCCCGGGCAGATTCTGGGTTATACGATGAGCCTGTCCTTCAGTCCCGAGGGTCGCCTCCTCGCCGCTGGAGATAATGACGAGAATGTCCTCTTATGGGACGTCACTTCACTGCGCCTTCTCCGGTCCTGGAAAGTCCCAGGCGGAACCACCGATCTCACATTCTCCCCGGATGGTCAACGGCTCGCCGTCGCCAATGGCGGCGATGGGCGGATCACACTGTTGGATCCTTCCCGCCAGGAAGTACCCCCTCCGGGAGTTGGAGAGTGCGGCCGCGTCTTCTCCGTGACCTTCCGTCAAGAGGGACGCTTCCTCGTCGCGGGATGCGACGACGGTTCGCTCGAGCATTTCGAGACCCATCCCTGGCGATCTCTGGGGCGAGTCCGGGCTCCCGGCGAATTCGTCTACTCCCTCTCGCCAAGCTCTACCGGAGGCATGGTAGCCGCGGGAATCTCCGACGGGCGGGTACTGCTCTGGAACTTCGACGAGCTCTCCTGGAAACGCCGGGCTTGCCGTCTCTCGAACTGGGACCTGCCGGAAGACATTCAGAACGGGTCGGGTCTGCCAGCGGATTTCTGTTTCCGGCTCCTCCACCATGCGCCGCAGGAACCTCCCGGGCTGCGCAGGCAAGAGGAGTCGGAGTCCCCAGACTCGAAGCTTCTCGAGAATGTCGCGGGGTTTACCGGATGATACTATGGCGGCGGCGCCACCACCACGGAGCTCGTGCCATTGTAAGAACAGCCAACCCGACGTCATCGTCAATCCGGCTGGCCCGGGCCGGAAACACATGGAGGCCCGGCTCCTGGACGCGTACTGCCGCGGTGCGCGGCCGCCGGGTTCTCTTCCGTAGCGGACGAAGCGCGCTCTCTCTTCATCCGGATTTCGATTCATTGCCGTACCGGACATTGGACCGAGCGAGTCCACTGAAAGGAGACCGACAATGAAGAGGTGTTTTCTGATCGCGGCCTGCATGCTCCTGGCGTTGTACACGGCGAAAACGGAGGCCCAGGTCGACTGCGCGACGAGCGGCCGGGCGGAGCTGCTCCACTGTGACATCCCGAGCGACCCTTCGATCGCGACCATCGCGGGCCTGAGCGTCCAGCGGGGCGGCAATTATCATTGCTATCGCGTGCCCACGATCGTCATCACGAATTCCAACGGCATGAGCACGGTTTACAACGTCTCGAGCACCAAGTGGCAGTACACGAACAACAATCAGAACGTGCAGACCACTTTCATCGCCAGCAACGGGCTGACCGGGGTTCAGTTCATCATGAATTCGACCGCGGGGTTCAGCCCGTTGAGCGGCACCGCCACGATCGGCGGCCAGACGGTCACGTTCCGGACCTGTGGGAACCAGACCTCTTCGGCCTACTACTGGACCCAAAGCAGCCAGAACCCGCTGGAGGCGTTCAGTTGCCCCTTGAACAAGGTTCCCAAGGGCTGTCCGAGCGTGGGATACAATCCGTAAGGTTCTCCTCGCTCCTGGTGTGAGGGTGAGGGCCTGACAGGGTGGGTTGGGTTACGTTAGTTACCGCGGCGGTCCGTCCGAAAAGGGACCGTTTGCCGTACCATGACGTTAGACCCAGGTCCAACGAGCGCGAGTTGGAAGAAAGGAGACGAGCATGAAGAAGACCGAACGGATTCTCGGCCGGCGGCTGGCCCGCGAGCTGAGGGGCGAAGAGTTGGCACGGGCGATGGGGACGCTCGCGAGTGACCCGCAGGTCCCCCTCAAGCCCATCAAGACGATCTCGGCGAGCCAGCCTCCGGATACCATTACCGACGGATACACCGCGTAGATTTCCAAACCGCGAGCGGCCGGACCGCCCGGCCGCTTCGATCTCCTCTTCGCCATGACACGGATTCTCATTCCCACCTACCCCGAGGACGTCCACGCCGTGGAGGTGGCCATGGTTCTCTCGGAC
>CAXTNS010000002.1:0-21811 GCA_964245465.1 uncultured Thermoanaerobaculia bacterium | reverse complement strand
GTGCTTTGGTACGGTGGCGACTTCCCCACCCGGCAGAGCGCCTCGGTCGACGTCCGGGATGGGCAGGTCTCCTGGGAGATCTTGGGGCCAGGCATTGATTATGGAGGGGGGGAGGGGCGCCCGCCGTTCGACGTGGTCTGGTTCCGGCGCCCGGCGCCGCCGGTGCTGCCCGCAGCGGAGATGCATCCCGGCGACGTCCCGGTGGCGCGGCGGGAATGCCGCCATCTGCTGAGCAGCCTCTATCACCTGGTGGCGCCGGAAGCCTTCTGGGTCAACCCTCTCGCGAGCCACCCCCGCGCCGATTTCAAGCCCGTCCAGCTCGAAGCGGCGATGCGGGCCGGTCTCACGGTGCCCCGCACCCTGATTAGCAACGACCCGCCGAGGATCCGGCGCTTCCTGGAGGAGCTGCGGGGCCGGGCCGTGTTCAAGCCGTTCCAGACCTCTCAGTGGGAAGCCGAGGACCTGACGGCCATCCTCCTGACCAGCGAGGTGACGGCCGAGGACCTCCCCGGCAACGAAACACTGCGGCTGACGCCCGGGATCTTCCAGGAGAGGATCGACAAGGCCTACGAATTGCGGGTCACCCTGATGGGCGCCCACGCGGTGACGGCGCGCCTGTTGTCCCAGGAATCCGCGGAGACGCGCCTGGACTGGCGCCTGCCGGGAGCGGAGGTGCGGATCGAGCCGGACCGCCTGCCCCGGGAGGTGGAGCGGGCCTGCCGGCGCCTCCTGCGGAGCCTGGGGATTGTCTTCGGGTGCCTCGACTTCATCGTGACTTCGGAGGGGGAGCACGTCTTCCTGGAGGTCAATCCGGCGGGCCAGTTCCTGTGGATCGAAGAGGCCTGTCCGGAGATCCGGCTGCTCGCTCCGTTTACGGACTTCCTGCTCTCGCGGCGGCGGGACTTCCGCTGGCGGCCGTCTTCAGAGCCGGTACGCCACGCGGACTACTACGGACCCGCCTGCACGCGCATCGCGGCGAACGCCTCGCGCCATGTGCCGCCAGACGAGCTGTTCAACGTCAGCTCGGACCGAAGGACGGAGTAGACTCTCCGTCCGGTATGCCCTTCGACTGGAACAACGAGACGAGCGCGCGCTGGGAGCTGATCCTGGCCCTGCTCGGTTTCGCCCTCCTGACCTGGGGAGCCGTGCTCCGGCGCCGGGGTCGTCCCGAAGCTTTCGAGCGGCTGCGCAGGGGGCTGCTTGCGGCATTGGGCGTGATCGCGGCGCTGACGTTTTTCAATTTCGGGTTCTTCCACTTCAACAACTTCATTCACGATTGGGAATGGACCCATTACTACCTGGGATCGAAGTTCTTCCACGAGCTGTCGTACGACCGGCTTTACGAATGCATCGCCACCGCCGACAGTGAGGACGGCCTCGTTTATCGGGTGGCGGCGCGCAAGATCACGAATCTGCGCACCAACCGACTCGAGGAGGCGCGGGGAGTGCTCGGGCGGCCGGACGAGTGCAAGCAACATTTCTCGGAATATCGCTGGATGCTGTTCCGGCACGACGTGCGGTTCTTCCGCGACCGCCAGAGCGCCCAGCGCTGGGACGACTTGCAGACCGATCACGGCTACAACGGGGCGCCGGTCTGGAGCATCGCCGGTACCGTGCTGTCGAACCTCTCGCCGGCGAGCAACCGCCAGCTCTACGCGCTGGCCCTGCTGGACCCGCTCTATCTGCTGGCGGCCTGCGCGGTGATCGGGTGGGCCTTCGGCTGGCGCCCGCTGGCGGTAGCCCTGCTCGTCTTTGCGACGAACTTCCCGTCGCGGTTCTACTGGACGGGGGGCTCGTTCCTGCGCTGGGACTGGCTCTTCTACCTGGTGGCCGCGATCTGCTGCCTGCGCAAGGACCGGCCGCTCCTGGCGGGGGCCGCGCTGGCCTACGCCACCCTGTTGCGCGTCTTCCCGCTATTCGTATTCGTGGGACCAACGCTGGCGCTGGGCTGGCACGTCTTCCGGCATCGCACGCTCGATCCCCGCTGGACGCGCTTTTTCACGGGAGCGGCGCTGATCGTGGTGCTGCTCGTTCCGTTCAGCATGGCCGTGGCGGGCAGCCCGGCCGTTTACAAGGAATTCCTCCGGAACACGGCCAAGCACAAGGAGACTCCGCTCACGAACCACATGGGCCTGCGCACGGTCGTGGCCTGGCGCCCTTCCGAGACCGGCAGGTTGCTTTGGGACAGCCGCCTGGTCGATCCCTGGCAGAAATGGAAGGAAGCGCGCTTGGCGAGCTTTCGCGAGGCGAGGCCGCTCTACGCCGTGATCGTGATCACTTTCCTGGTGCTGATGGGGCTCGCCACGCGGCACGCGGAGCCGTGGATGACGGCGTGTTTCGGCGTGGCGCTCATCCCGTTCGGAGTCGAGCTGACTTCGTATTACTACATGTTCCTCCTGGGCGTGGCCCTCCTTTGGGAAAAGCGGGAGGTGGTGGGAAGCCTCCTCCTGGCGCTCACCGCGTTCACCCAACTCGTCGCCTGGGCTCCCATTCCGTCCATGTCCCGCTGGCTGGATCAGCAGTACACGTTGATGTCCGCCGCGACCCTGATCGCCTTTGGCGTGATCGTCTGGCTCTTCCGCACGGTCCCCATGGGCTCCGGAAAGGCGAGCGTAGAAGATTCGTCCGAAACCGGACTGTTTGCCGTACCATGACACCGGACCTCAAGGCTAACGAGCAGGAGATGGAAGAAAGGAGACGACCATGAAGAAGAAGGAGAGCGGTGTCGAGCGGATCCTCGGCCGGAAGCTGGCCCGCGAGTTGCGTGGCGAAGAGCTGGCCCGGGCCAGAGGGACGTACGCGCCCATGGATGATGGCGGCGGGATCACTCCCATCAAGACGACCACGGCGATGCAGCCCCCGGACACCATCACGGACGGTTACGTCGCGTAGGATGGGCCTGCCCGCGAGCGGCGGATCGCCCACCGCTCGCGGAGCTCTTCGCCATGACCCGGATTCTCATCCCACCTGCCCTATGGTAGGCGGGACTTCCGCTGGCGGCCCTCCCGATTCCCGGACGTCCCGCGCCACGCGGAGCCCTATCGGCGGGCGTGCGAGCTCATCGCGGCGGACCGGCCGAGGCACGTGCCGCCGGACGACCTTTTTAACGTCAGCTCCGACCGTCCTTGACGGGAGACCGCAACATGCAGACGGACGCGGCCGAACCCTCTCCCATGAATTCCGAAGAACCCGACGAAGGCGAGCGCTTCGCCCACGGTCTGCGCCAGACGTGGGAGCTGGAGCTGGTCATCTCCGGAGCCGTCGCCTTTGCCTTGCTCCAGCTCCCGTCGGCTGTGGACCGGGTCTATGAGCGGATCGATCCCCATCTCGCGGACAACCTGGCGGGCGGCGCCTTCATAGGCCTCTACTACACGAAGCTCGCGCTCTACACCCTGATCGCTTCCTTCATGGTCCATATCATCGCCCGTGCCTACTGGGTCGGGCTGGTGGGCCTGGAGGCAGTCTTCCCCCGCGGAGTGAGGTGGGAGAAGGCGACTTCGGGTCCGATCTCCCGCGAGGTCCAGCAGGAGCGTCTCCCTTCCCTGCCTCAATTGATCACGAGGACGGACGACTTCTGCAGCATGATCTTTTCGTTCTCCTTTATGATCGTCTTCATTTTCGTCCTCTCGATCCTGTGGGCGGGGATGCTCGGCCTTCTGGCGCTCGCGATCTCCCGGCTGGTCTTCGGCGGGGAGCGGATGGGCGACATCTTCCGGATCCTGGCCGGGATCCTGCTGGCGCCGTCCATCCTGGGGCCGCTGCTCGATAAAGCTCTCGGTAACAAAGTGGACCCCTCGGGTCCGGTAGCCCGTGGGATCCGGGCGCTGTCCGTCTTTACCTATCGAGTGCTGGGCATGGGCCTTTACGGACCGATCATGATGACGCTGGCCACCAACGTCCGGAAAAAGGTTTTCTATGCCGTGTTTACCGCGGCTTTCGTGATCGTGTTCGGCGCCTTCTTCCTGAGCGAGCTCACGCGCGGCGGCCAGCTCTCTCTGAGCAGCGAGGTCTACGTGCCCGGAAAGCTGGGAGAGAACGAGGTGAGCCCCGTTTATTATGAAGACCAGCGGCCGGAGGACGAGGTCTTCCCCTTGCTCCCCTCCATCCCTTCGGACGTCATCGATGGCCCTTACGTCAAGCTGTTCATCCCCTATTCTGCCCGCCGCCACAATCCGGCCATCGAGCGGCGGTGCCCTGGCGTGAAACCTCTGCGGCAGGAGGGACTGCAATTTACGAGGCGGAACGCAGGAACACCCCCTGCCGTCCCGACGCGGCAGGTGCTCCAATGTCTAACCCAGATCCACCGCGTGACGCTCGACGGCAAGCCCTTATCGGGGCTCGAATTCAACTTCTCGACCCATCCCAAGACGGGCCTTCGCGGCATCGTGGGGTACGTTCCGACCGCAGGGCTTTCTGCCGGGAGCCACCTGCTGCGGGTGGAGGCCGTGCCCCGGCCGGAGCCGCGCAAGGGGGAGCGGCCGCCCGATCCGTACCTGATCCGGTTCTGGTTGTAGGACGCTCTGGTAGACTCCCTCCAGCCAATTCCTGGAGGAGAGACAGACCATGTCCGTGGACGACCCTCTGCAGAGACAGCAGATCCTGGAGGACTTCAAGCGGCGGCGAACCCGCGAGATCATCGCGATCGCTCCGTTCCTGGCCGCCATCTTCGTGATCTATCAGCTTTTCCACAATCCCGAATTCCAGATCCGTGGGCTGGGTGGAGGACCGCTCCTGCTGGCCGCTCTGGCGGTGGTGGCGGCGGTCCTGATCCATCACATCGTCAACTGGCGGTGTCCGGCATGCGGTCAAGTCTTCCTGACCGGGATCACCGTCTCTCACTGCAAGCGTTGCGGCATGCTCTTCACGGAGCCCAAGGGGATGCTGCCGGGCGGCGATCCAGTAGCCGAGCGCCGGGAGCGGGTGGAGCTCGCCGTCAAGGCGGACGTGGGGGAATATCGCAACAAGTATGCCCTGCACTTGATGCGAGGGTTGGGGGTCGTCGTGGTCGGTTGCGTGATGTTCTTCTTCCTGGCGGGGGATCCCAATAGCGTGAAGCCGGACGGATGGCTCTACCAGACGTTCGGGGAGCAGGGCTCCCAATACGCCCTAAAAGCGTTCAGCGCCCTCGTCATCCTCATTGGGATCGCCTGGATGGCTTTCGCGATCCACCGCATCAAGGCAGGCTCGCGCCGCCATGAGGAGGAAGTGCGGCGGCGGTTCCTGCAAGGGTGAGGACGACGAAACAGAAATTTTTTTCTGCTGATCGAGAGTCGCCATGAAAGATCCAGAGACGCTGGGCGGAATTTTCTTCTTTTCTCTCCTCGGGCTGACGATCGTCATCCTGGTCCTGGGGATCTCCGTCAAGATCCGCCTTGGGAAGATCGCCGAGGCCGGCAGCCCCATAGGCCCCGCAGTCATGGTGGTGCTGGCGATCGTACTGGCTTTTTTCTCGACGTTCCTCCCCTTTCTGGCCGCTTTTCCAGCCTTGTGCTTCCTGATCCGTGGATTTCAGGTGCTGATCCGGCGGGGAGTCCTCGACAGGGATGGCGGGATCGTGATCGTCATGACAGGACTCGCTTGGGCGCTCTTCACGGGAGTCCAGGCCGCTTGGCTCGCCTGGGGCAAAACGGTCGCGGGTGCGCCGATCCGGATCGACATCGTCATGACGATACCGGTCATGGCTCTGGTGAGCTTTTTCGGCTGGTGGATTCAGAGTGCCCTGCCGGGACACCGATTCGCGATCCGAAAGGGAATTTGATTCAGTTTTTCGGACCTTGACCTATCTGGGTTCCTCCTCCCGTTCCCGAATCTTGACAGGGATGGTGACTTGCCCCTTGCTGGTAATTCGCATTTGTTTTTCTGAGCGAATCTCATCCCGCCTTCGACGCCACAGGCTGCACACGAACCGCAGGCGTGGGGTCCAGCCCGGCCCTGAAGCCGTCCATGGAGGGGCGCAGGGTCTCGATGAAGCGCTCGGTCTCCACGATCTGTTCGACAAGCTGGCTCATGTAGCTGGCGATGTCCGTGGCGTTGAGATGGGCGGTGCTGAGACGGCCGTGGATGACTTCGAAGGCGTCGGAGAAGGCTCCGAGCTGGGCCACGACGCACAGGTCCCGCTTGTGGCAATCCAATAACAGCTCGCGCTGCTTTTCCAGGATGCCGGCGTGGAACTGGCGGGTGGGGGCGGTGGCCGGCTCGCGGGAGGCCAGATCCCGGATGTGACGGATCTTTGCTTCCACCTCCGCGATCCGCTTGTCGACGGTGGGGATCGGTGGGACGAAGACGGGCGCGATGCGAGCCGAAAGGCGGCGCCAGTCTTTCTTCCAGTTTGCGGCCGTGGGGGCAGAACCGTCCGTCCCGGGCTGGGCGCGGACCAGGATCCGCAGGTAGGAGACCCGCTCGCAGACGAAGCCCAGGTAGGCGTTCAGCATGGTGCCGAGTTGCTGGAGGATGTCTTCCTTGGTGAAGGCGTCGAGCTCCTGGCGGCCGGCCAGGATGCGGGAGATCTGGACACGGGTCTCGGCCAGGCGGCGGTAGACCGCCATGTAGTCCGGCAGGGAGCCCGCGTGCGTCCAGAGGTCGAAGGGGCTCTCCTCCAGCATCCACTGAGTCTTGAGGCGCAGAGCTTCGCGCTCCCGGTCCGCCTTCGCCTCGCGCCGGCGGCGCTCCTGCTCTTCGATCCGCGGCCGGTAACGCCCCGTCACCATAGTCAGCACGACCCAGCCGGCGGCGACCCCACCCCAGATCATGGCCGGGAGCGGATCGTGAAGCCACCAGGCGGCACCCAGCCCTGCCGTGCCTATAGTGATATGGAAGGGGGACCAGAGCGCCCGGGTGATGCTCCGCTGGAGAAGGACTCGTTTCTTCAGGATCGGCATGGCACGCAGGGGAGAATGACGAAGCTCTCCCCAGCAGCTATTGTAACGCGATTCAACCGCCCTGCCCGTGCGTCCTTACCGCAGGCCCTTCTCCTAGGAACTCGTCCGCTACCTCCCCTTCCGCCGACCCGGCCCCGGCCGCACCATCGGCCTGGTCTAGCTGGGGAGCTTTCTGACTGGCTTCACCGGGTGAGGGCCTGAGGAGCTTGGCAAGGAAACCTACCGTTCCTGGATCTTGAACCGCTCGACCCGGGAGAGGAGAGTCCGGCGGTCGACGGCCTGCACGCGGATCCAGCCTCCGGTGCCCTGGGTCTTCCGGTGAAAATTGGCTCTGCTTTCGCGGAAGCCCATGAAGTCGATCCCATCCCGTGCCCACGTCTCGACCTCGAATAGGGTGTCCCGAAAGTCGTCGAAGGGATCGGGAGCAGCGGGAAGCTGGATCCATACCTGATCCGCTACGTCTTGCAACCTGCTGATCCGTGGCACATGGTCGCTGATCTGAGCCCCAGTATGCTGGCAGGCGAAGGCCAGGAGGTCGTCCGCGATCCCCCCAATTTCCTCCTTGGCGTCGTAAAACCTCACTTGTAAGACCACATTCCGGTAAAGCCGCAGCAGGCTGTCATTACGGGTTTTCTGATCGCGCCCCGGGGAGGCCACGAAGAAGGTCACGACGTCATCGTCAACCGTCACTTGGTAGGGATACTCCGGCGCTGTCGAGCTCATGGCTTGGCGGCGGAAATACCTCTGGGCGAGCCCAAACCCATGGCTGGAGACGAAAATCTTGACCGCGCATTGCTCGGTCTCTCGCCTCATGCCCCACTCCCCGACTCCGCCCCCAAACTCAAGCCAGGTATTCCTGAAGAAAATTGTCCATCTCCCTGATTCCGCAAACGAGCTCATCTTCTCCTGCCAATCGGCCACCACCCCCCGGCCCGGAGAAAGCGGTTTTGGCAGTTTGTCGAGATTGACCAGCTGCCGGAACTTTTCGAGCCGGTTCGCTCCCCAGGTGGTGGCCATCCGAAGGCTTCTCCGTTGCCTTTCAGCACAAGCCGGCGAGCCGGTTCGTGTAGTCCTCGATTGAGCTCGCGGAAGAAACTCCGAGCCCTTCGTGATTGACTGGATCCACGGCGGTGTTCAGATAAGTTGGCCGCGGGCTCGTTCCCAGGTGCGGACCGACGCAGGCGTCGAAGATCGTGGCGGACATTTCGTTGAAACTATGGAGCTCGAATCGAGAGCGCGCCAGATCCTTCTGGCAAACGATCGGATTCGTCTTGTCCTTGATGAAAAATGGGTTGTTGCAGCGACCGACTCCCACAAGGCTTGTCTCGACGATGTAGCCCATGCGAGGAATCCTCAGCCACCGTACGCCAATACCCACCGCGCCACTCAGAACGAGCACGGCGGCCGACGTGCCGAAACAGCTCACTTCTCTATCGACGCGCCCCAGGAAAGAAGAGAGGGCAAAAGTCCCACCGTCATAGGAGACTCCCAAAGTGCTGGGTTGTCCCCCTGAAGCATACCTCAGGCTATGGCCGCGGTGGCAGTAATTGGTGATCAACTCCACGGCTTGGTGGTGTTTCCCGCTACCGAGCCCATCCAGGCCGACCGTATGCACGAGCAGGCGCAACGCTTGGGTCCAGACGTTTCGGGCGAAGAAAAACGGCGGACGTCCGAGCACCAGGAAGACCTCCAAACGAGTCTTGTTGTCGAGCAGAACTAGAGCGGACGGTCCATGGAGAATCCATTGGACGTCTGCCGTATGGCGCCGGATGACAGCCTCTGGAGGGTCGGCCTGGGCCACGGACACAGTCTGCCGGCCATCCCGCAGCAGGACCGAACCTGTAAGGACCAGGCCGCCGAGCCTGCCGCACAGCGTCCCAGAGTCACAAATGTCTCCGGTCCCCGCGATCTCGATCTCAACCTGGGCGCGAACCCTCTCTGACACCGGATAGATGGCAGGAAGGTGGGAGCCGTCTTCATCGAAGACAAGGCCAGCGTATCCGACCTCCCAATTCGGCCTCCAAACGCTGTGCCCACGGAAGGGGGAGACGGGCAGACCTCCTTCGAACTTTACGGAAAGGACCCTGCCCGTCACAGGGCTCACGGCCGGTCTCCCTGGGCAGCTCGGCTGCATGTCCTCAAAGCCTCCCGCCTTTCGGCTGAAATTCCCAAGAGAGCAGGGCGGTCAGGCCCTTCACCCGGTCCGCGCTCAGGCCGGCTCCTTCCAGGGCCCGCCGGAGCTTCTTGAGGCAACGATCGCGCAAAGAGTATAGCTCACGCTGAGGTCTCCCCAGAACGGGTGCGATCGCGGCCATGCTGAGCCCATCCCGGTAGTGAAGCTCGAACAGAAGCCTGTTTTCAGCCGGCAAAGTATCCAGAATCGGCGGGAGCAGCTCCTGAAGCCGGGCCGCCGTGGCGGTTCGTTCGATTTCTTCGAGCCGGTCCTCCGCACCGCCGTCGACCGCAATCCTCATCAGCTCTTCTTCACCGCCCCGCCGGCGGTGGGTGCGCCGGGGCAGCCTGCCCGCGATTCGTTCGAATTGGACACGGGACAACGTGACTCCATGCCGGGTTCCCATCTGCTCGATGGCTTCGTCGAGGGAAAGGCCGTCCCGTCCCATGAGACACTCCAGCAGCACTCCTTCGGGTCCCTGCCGGAGGGCCGCCGCCGAGGCCCGCCACTTCCCCCAGACATGGGTGCGGTAGTCCCGCATCAGGTTGACGAGGACGACGCCCAGATAGGTGGCCAGCGAGCTGCGGCCCTGCCAGCGCGCGAGGATCCGGTAATCGTCTTCCACGAGCTTCAGCAGCGCCCAGGAGCGGAATTCCTCGGCTTCGGTCTCGGGCAGGCCGCTGCGGCGGCTCAGATGCCGGAGCCTGCGCTGAATGAAGTCGAAGTGCTCTTCAAGAATGGCCCGGCCACGGGCAGGTAGCTCAGCGGACCATTCTTCAGGCTCGAACAGGGATGGGGTCGCGGGGACAGATTCAGAGACCATTTTATCCTCCCGGGAAAGCCCGCGGAAAAGGCCGCGGGGAGCTGCGGCTCAGATTGGCCCGCCAAGGGGGGCCGGGTCCTTTGGAGAGGCTTTGGAAAGTCTCAGGGACTCCTCAGGAGTGGCATAAAATGGGCTCAGGATGAGTCTGCCGAGCGAGCCATCCACCCAGATTCCGGAGTTGGGCAATTTCCAGTTAGGCCCGTGGATGGTCTGCCGGTCCGAGGGCACCTTGTCCCTGGCAGGCCGGTCGATCCGGCTGGAACCCCGGGTCATGGACCTGCTCGTGTATCTGGCCGCCCATTCCGGACGGGTCGTGCCCAAGGAGGAGCTGATCGCGGCGGTCTGGAACGGCTCCTTCGTCGAGGAAGGCGCCCTCTCGCAGGCCGTCCACAGTCTACGTAAGGCGCTGGGGGACGACGCTCGCCAACCCCGTTACATTCAGACCTTGCCCAAACGCGGATACCGTGTGGTGGCGGATGTCTCACCCTTCGCCGGCCAAGCCCCGCCCGTTACAGCAGACCAAAGTCCGGCGAGAGAGTCCCTGGAATCGCTCGCCCTGGATGCCGAGCAGCCAGCCCGTCTGGACCGCAGGGCCAGGTTCCTCCTGCTCGCCCTCGGCCTCGGGCTGGCGGCCGTCCTGTGGCTGGCCTGGGCTCGCTTCTCCAGACCCCACTCTCCTACCACGGAGCCGACTCGGATCGCCGTCCTTCCTTTCGAGAACCTTGGCAGACCCGAGGACTCCTTCTTCGCCGACGGGCTCACCGAAGAGATCACCAAAGACCTGGCTTCCCTCTCCGGCCTGCAAGTCATCTCGCGCACCAGCACCCTGCACTACAAGGGGTCCCGCATGCCGCTGACCGAGATCGGCCGGGAACTCAAGGTCGCCTACGTGCTGGAAGGAACGGTGCAGTGGTCGGCCGGGCCGGGCGGCCGGCGGCGGGTCAAGATCATCCCTCAGCTCATCCGGGTCGCCGATGACGCGCACGTCTGGGCTAGCGCTTTCGAACGGGAGGTCGAGGACATCTTCGAGGTACAGGCCGAGATCTCGCAACGCGTGACCGGCCCTTTGGGCGTTACCCTGCTGCCTGAAGAGAAGTCAGCGTTGCAGAGGGCTCCCACGAAGAACCTGGAGGCCTACCGGGCCCACCTGCGCGGCCTGGACCTCCGGAACCAGCCCTACTACTCCGAAGAGCACATCCGCCAGGCGGTGCCGATGTTCGAGCGGGCCGTGGAACTGGACCCCGACTTCGCGGAAGCCTGGGCCGAGCTCTCGCAAACGCATTCGTACCTGGCGTTCAACGCCGATCCGTCGCCAGGGCGAGTGGAGGCCGCACGCCGTGCCCTGAGCCGTGCGACCGCTCTGGCCTCCGACCTCGACGCGGTGCGCCTGGCCCAGGCTTACTTCAGCTATCGCTGCCTGAACGACTACGAGACCGCCAACGAGCAACTCTCTGCCGCCCTCCAGCGCTCTCCCAACAACCCGGAGATTTTGCAGGCTCTCGGCTTCGTGCTCCGCCGCCAAGGCCAACTGGCCGAAGCAATCGAGGATCTCGAACGCTCGTTCTCGCTCGACCCCCATACGGTCAAGCTGGCCTGGGCCATCGCCGAGACCTACGCGGCGCTTCGGGAATACGAACAGGCGGACCGCGCCTTCGCCCGCGCGATCTCACTCGCCCCCGATCAAGCCGTCTATTGGGAGGAACGGACTCTCAACCGTCTGGCCTGGACGGGAGATGTCGGTGCGGCCCGGGCCATCCTGGAAAAGGCACCCATCCCCGACGATCCCGGACTGGTGCCGATCTCGTTCCAACTCGACCTTTACGAGCGCGACTACCGGCGTGCCCTCGCTCGGCTCTCCAGCGAACCCATGCGAGAGGTCATGCTCCAGGCGGAAAGCCGGGTGGCCATCCTGGCGGTGATTGCGCGTGAGCGCATGGGGGATTCTTCCGGGGCCAGGGCCGCCGCCGAGGCGACCTATGCGGTCCTGGCGGCCAGAGTGGCCCGTTTTCCCAATGAGGTGTTCTACCGCGGCTTCCTCGCCGTGGCGCTCGCCCAATTAGGGCGACGGGAAGAGGCACTTCGAGAAGCCGAGGAAGCGGTCCGGCGCAAGAACGGCGACGCGTTCTCCGGCCCCCGGCTCGTCGAGCTTCAAGCCATGACGGACGCCATCCTCGGTCGCCGCCGGGAATCGGTCACGCGGTTGGCTCAGTTGTTGTCCAAGCCTTATCAATGCCCAATTTCCACCGCGGACCTGCGGCTCAACCCCGTCTGGGATACCCTGCGGGGCGATCCAGGATTCGAGGCGCTCCTCCAAAGAGCCAAGAATTGACAACTCTCAACACTTCTGAAATCCTTCCTGTATAGTCCCTAAAAAATCATACCCTTCAGGAGGAGATGAACGATGCCCTTTCGATTTCAGGATCTGGCGATTACACTCTCTACGTCAACTGAAGACTATGGAGACGGTCCAGAGCCGAAGGCCGTGGTCGCCGTGGCAGGCTGCGGCGCCCAGTCGGTGATGATGCAGTTTGGCACCTGTGCGGGTCAAACTCAAAGCCCGTGCGATAAGAATGAGAAAAATCTCTTTTTTGAAAACGGCTTTAGCAAACTTAAAGGAAATAAATACGACGAGCTGAAGGAAGCGCTGCAACTGATGCTCACCGAGGTCAACGCTGCTCTGGACGAGTTGAAGAAGTTTGATGGTGTCGTACACAATCGTCCACACCTCCAACCGCCCCCGCCACCATCGCCGGCTCCGGCGCCGACCAAAAAGCAGGCATCCAAAGGCAAAGCTAATACTAAGCGGTCTGATTCTAAAAAATAGACTCTTCGAGGAGGGCGGCCTATTGGGCCGCCCTCCAGATCTGCCGAGTCTTTTTCCTCTACCGCGCTAGCACTGCGGGAAGCAACTGATCCCGCCGCTCGGAGTCACTACGCAGATGGTTGGACACGGCTCAGCCATTTCCAGCACCTGCGAGACCTTGGCTCTGTCCCCACGGGGTGCCACCCGGAACTCGACGATCTCACAATTGCCAAAGCCCAACTCTTGCAGGATCAGGTTGAACCTGTCATTCAGCTCCTCGGCCCGATCGGTCATGGTCCTGGCAAGCTCTTGACGCTGGTTCTGATCCACGGATAGCTCCTTTATTGAATCGTCAGGTTGAGCGTGACGAAGGTCGTGTCATCCACATAGCCCAGCAACGTCACCGGTCCGGCCTCCTTGGTGACCGCGCGGTTCAGGAAAACCGTCAATTCTTCGTCGGACTTTGTCAGGTACTTGAGAGGAATGCCCTCGAACTCGACTTTCTGAATGGCCTTCAGAGACTTCCCCTGGAACACCACTCCGGCGCTGGAGGACTTGGCGACGGTGGGGGTATTCGTGATCTTGGGCTCCTCCTTGGCAGGCGGCGAATTGGAGGTGGGGGCCTTGAAGACCTTGGGCTCGAAGTAGCCGGGCGCGAAGACGGTGACCTCCTTGACCCCGGAGAGTTCCTTCTTGGTCCCGGAAAGGTACAGCAAGTGTGGGCTCTTGACGTCAGCCTTTGGGCGGGAAAGACCCTGGTCACAGGTGTACTTTTTATCCGCGTACACCCGGTTGTTGCAAAACTCCGGGGTTGCCTCCACCGAAAGCGCTTTGCAACACGCCCTTCATTGCAGGTCTTCCCTGCGGCCGGAGGAGTTCACCCACGGTGGAATCCAGAAGCAGAGACTTGGAAAGCTCCAAACGCTTGCTCAGCAAAGCTTTGATGCGGTTCAAGCGATTTTCCTTATGCAACTGGCAGGTACACTTGGAGGAAGGGCTCAGCAAGGTCGAGGCCGTAACCGACCAGCCCCCAGATCATGGGGCTCGTCTCGGAGGCTCCTGCTTCCAGCAGCACGATTTTGGTGACGCCCACCGCAGGATGAGACCAGGTGCTGGACCAGTAGTTTTCGCCCAGAAATGGGATGGCCGCAATGAGTTTGCTGTCGGTCTCCAGATTCTTGTACGGAACCTCGATGCTGGACCAGATCTCGCCAGCCTCGATTTGGGGCCGATCTTCAGGGGTGATCGAGCAAGGCTGGTCAGGAAGCTCCTTCCATCGACTGGCAGGCACTTCATAAATCTCACCACCGAAGTCGATGAAGACGGCTCGGCCCATGAGGTCGGGCTTGGCACCGCCGGTCTGGCGGGGCTTCAACACGACGTACAGCTCTACGTATTCACCTTTTCGTTTCCAGCAAGGCCCGAATCGCTTGACTTGAAAGCCAGCTCGACTGACAGATCCTGCTTCTTCCAGCAACGCCGGAAAACCATAGCGACCACCGGTGAGCGTGACCTCGGACCTGACGAGATCCGCAACAGGCGCAACGAACTGGAGCTGGCTATTCGAACGGATCACGAATGCCGATGATCCTGGGGAGAGCACCTGGTCCCCAATCGCCACGCTGGTGTCCCGGGAGAAATTCTCGCCTTCGATCTTGACGAGAGCTTTGCCTCCGCCAATCGATTCCATTCGCGCTACGGCGATCTTCGGCGCGAGGTTTTTCTGGAGGTGCCAGGTGTAGGGCACCGGAAAGTCTTCGGCCCGGTATTCCTTATGGGACATGAAGGGACCACCGTAAGGAAGCAGCTTCTTGCTCTTGTAGCGCTGCCAATGGGTCGTCGCCGTGACCTTGAGGGTTACGGTGATCCCTGTGGCTCCGGTAGGGTCTTCAGGGCCGTCCTTCTCGTCCAGCGCGATAACCGCGAAGAGCTGCCGGATCCCGGGCTCCACGGCGGGGCGGCCTAACACCGGACGGAACTGCCAGCCGAAGCGGAGCTTGTTCGGGGCGGAGGTCTCCACCGGCGACTCGAAGGCGTAGGTGTCGGTATCCTGGTAGAGATAGAACGTTTCGCCGCTGAAACTGGCTGACGCGCCGACGGTGAAGGCCGAGACGGGTGCCACCGCCCCGAAAGCGTTGCTCTTCTTGCTCAAGGAGGCGGAGTTGTAGGTCTTCTGCTGGGGCATCAAGGCCACCAGGGAAGGCCTGCGTGTTCCCGCTCCCGGCTCGATCTCGATGTCCACCTGGGCGGCCAGACCCCGCTGCTCGATCTCGGGCGTCAGGCTGATCTGAAAACCGACGACGACCATCAGGCGGGCCCCTGCCTTCTCCCCTTTCGTATCATTGGGCCCACCGTCGTAGAAGCGGTCTGACACCGAACGCTGCAGCAGCATCTGGACGTTGTCGATCTGGTATTGGAGGTCGATCTGGCGGGTGAGGAGATCCTGGCTGGAAGAGCCGTAATTTGAGACGGGCAGGGTGAGGCTCGGTGCCGCTCCCAAATCGGGGGGGACGGGTTTTTGTTCCGTGGTCGTTAACGTGCGGGTCTTCGGAGCCAGGACGCCGTCTTTCGCCTCCTCCGTATCTGTCACTCCCGGCAGGGCCAGTGGCTTCACTTCCAGTCCCAGCCGCTGGCTCCGGGCCTGGTAGCCCTGGAGGTTGTCGATGGCTGCACGGATCTTGTCCCCGTCGATCGCGTTCAATCCGCGAAGCTGGCGCTGCAGGTCGTCCAGCATGATCTCGAGGTCCCGGTTGTCGAAAAGCTTGGGGCGGCCTACAACGATACCGTTTTCTTCCGGGTCCGGGTCTTGGCCTTTCAGCCACTGGGTGATACTTCCCATGGGATTTTTCCTTTGACCCTTCGTGTCGCCCTGGTCCTTGGCTTGCGCGAGGACCGGCAAAAAAGTCAGGAGCACTGCGGTGGCGAGGATGGCTTGGCGATTGGATGGCATTCGGCCTCCGTTTGGCTTGGAGGGTCCTGGATGAACCACCTCTTTCAGACGGACCGAACCGGATTTTTCTCACGGCTCGTGGGCCATTTCCCTCGATCCCGTCCTAGCCGCGGCGCGGGCCGGGGACCCGGATGCTCTGGACGCGCTACTGCGACGGTACCAGCCCAGCGTCTACCGGTTCGGCTTGCGCATGGATGATGGGAGAGGTCGCGGCCACGTTCCTCTCCCGTATGGCGGTGCCCGTCGTCTACTACCTAGTCGCCCGCCGGAGCCACGCGGCGTCCTGCGCCAGGAAAGCCTGAAGCCGGAGCTCGCCGCAGCGGACCTCGCCGCTTGAAAAACCCTTTCTTTAGGATCGGCAGGGCCCGCAGGGGAGAGCCACAAACTCTCCCCTGCTGCCATTGCGCCAACCTCAGGCCTCGGATCACCGCAGGCGGCGAACAGCCAAACCTCCCAGCAGGGCCATCAGGAGCAGCAGAGCCCAGGTACCGAGAGTTGGGATCTCGATGGGGTTGATCGGCAACGTGAAGACCGTGGGGTCGTTGTTGTCGTTGCCGTCGCCGTCGTCGTCCGGATCGGTGTCGTCACCATCCTGCGACATGTCGGTCACCGGGGGGCCGGCCGGGGTGTCACCCTGAGCGGTGACCTGGTTGGTGTAGGGTCCGAGGTTGCCTCCAGAATTGACCCGCACGGTCAGGGTGATGGTGCCGCCCGCCCCGACGGCCAGGGTGTTGCCGGCCGCGAGGAGGTTGGTGTCGGAGCCGCCGTTGAACCCGGGGTTCACGGTGAGGTCGGGGCTCTGCACCAAGAGGACGCTGTAGGAGGCGGCGCCCGCGAAGGTGGCGGCGAGGTTCTCCGTCACCTGCACGTTGGTGAGCGGCACGTTGCCGAGGTTCTCGACCCGCATCTTGAAGACCACCTGGTAGATGCCCGGCATCTCACGGGCCGCGGAGACGAAGTCCTTGGCGACACCGATCCGTGGCGTGGCCACGCCCATGATGGCCGGGTGATCCTCGATCTCGCCGTCCGGAGCAAGGCCGGTGACGCCGAGGCCGGTCATGGAGCTGATGCGGCAGCGCGCGGGGGCCGTGCCTTGCGGAGCGACCGGCGGCACCGCGAAGGTGCGGGAGGTCATGGTGTTGGCGGCGATCGCGACGTCGGTCACCACCTGCTCGCCGGCATCGCCCCAGGAGCCGTTCTGGTTGAAGTCGATCCAGCAGGAGACGGTGCCGCCGGTAGCACCCGTCGAAAGCTCGAGGGTGCGGTTCGTGCCGGGGATGAGGACGGCCGGGAAGGTGACGCCGTCCTCGTCGTCCGTGCCGCCGGTGTCGTCGCCCGTGAGGGTGGCGTTGGGCTGGCCGTTGGGCTCGGTGTCCACGGTTGGGCCGAGGGTCGGGTTGCCGGTCACCAGCACGACGTGGCGGGCACCGTTGGAGGCCAGGAGGGTGGGATAGGCGGGATCGGGCGCGTCGCCGAAGTCGAGGCCCTTGGAGTTGAAGGCGTAGTCCTCGATCTCGCCGTCGGACGCGGCTCCTCCCGGACCGGAGATGCCCGTGGAGCTCAGGCGGAAGCGGGCGTAGGAGTCCGCGGACTGGGTGTCGCAGGGTACGTTGACGGGAACGGTGTTGGCGCCCGAGACCAGGGCCAGCCCAGTGGCAATCCGGTCGCGGGGGTCGTTGAAGGCGCCGTCGCCGTCGAAGTCGATCCAGGCATCGAGGCGCGGGGTCGCGACGCCGGCCGTGTTGGTGAGGAAGACGGAGACGTTGACCGTGGAGCAGGCCACCAGCCTGGTAGGCAGGGCGACACCGTCCTCGTCCGCGCCGTCGCCGTCGGCTCCGACCGAAGGCTGGCCCGCGGGCTCGCTGTCCACAGTGGCGCCGAGGGAGAAGCCGGCGACCACGCGGTGGTTGGGACCGCCGCTCGCGAGGGTGGTGCCGTAGGTGTCCGGCGCGTCGCCAAAGTCCACGGTGCCCACGTTGACGGTGTAGTCCTCGACCTCGCCGTCGTTGGCGGTGCCCGTGGGGATGAGGCCGCCCGCCGAAGAGAGGCGGAAGCGGGCGTAGGTGGTGGTCTCCACGGCCGAGCAGGGCACGGCGTAGGAGAGGAGGTTGGCGCCCGCGGTGAGGGTCTGGTTGGTGAAGATCTGCTCGCCGGCGTCGCCGAAATCGCCGTCGGTGTTGAAGTCGATCCAGGCGTCGAGCTGGCCGTTGCCTGAGGCGGTCACCGTTAACGTGGCGCTCTGGCAGGTGGTGGGGATGGAGGTGAAGGCCACACCGTCCTCGTCATCGAAGCAGGCGCCGATGCGGCTCAAACCGGTCGCGACATCGTCCCCCGTGGCCGTGGCGCTGGGCTGGCCGCCGGGCTCGGTGTCCACGCAAGTACCGAGATAGAGGGTAGCCAGGGGATCGATGACGTGGAGCGCGGCGCCCGCGCCCTGAGTGCCATAGCTTGCCGGGGCGTCGCCGAAGTCGTTGCCGACGACCGCGACGAGGTAGTCCTCGACCTCGCCATCCGGGGCCAGGCCGATGGGATTGATCCCTCCCGTCGACGAGCACCGGAAACGGGCGTAGGTCAGGCCCGGAGTCGTCGTCCCCGGCACCGTCACGGTAATCACGGTCGGTGCACCCGGGGGCACGTTGAGGTCCGTCGCGATCTGCTCGTCGAAGACGCCGTCGTGGCCCCAGTCCACCCAGGCGTTGAGCGTGCAGGCGGTGGGGCCTCCTGCCGTGACGGAGAAGGAGGCCGTCGTATTGGGACGGAACGGCCCAGTGAAGGTAACGCCGTCCTCGTCGTCCCCACCCGCACAGGTCCCAAACACGGAGCCGAAGCCGTTGGTGTCGTCCTGGCTGGCGGCCACGTCCTGGTTGAAGCCGTCGTCCGCGTCCACGCAGGCGCCGAGCCACGGGGCGTTGGAGACCCCCAGGAGATGATAGGCGCCCATGTCGAGAGCTGTGGTGTTGTAGTCGCTCGGGGCAGGAACCGCCACCACGTCCGGGGCATCGCCGTAGTCATACTCCGGGGCAGCCACCGTGCCGGCCGGAATGAAACCGAAGTCCACCGTCAGGTTGGTGTCGTTGTTGCCGTCCTCGGAGGTGGGTTCGCCGTTGTCGGTGAGGGTTACGGCCTGGCTGGCGGTGAGAGCCCCCATGTCCGTGCCATTGTCGTCGCCGTTGGCGTCGTCGTCGGGGTCAGGCGCAGGATCGTTGCCCATGCTGGAGACCTTGCCGGCAAGGACACCGCCGCCCGCGAAGCTCTGGGGAGCAACGACCACGATGTAGTCGCCCGGCGCCAGGTTGTTGAACTGGTAGCGGCCTGCGAAGCCGCTGGAGGTGAAGGTGGTGGTGGTGCCGGCGTACTCGTCGAGGGTCGGCTGGCCATCGCCATTGGTGTCGCGATAGAGGTTCAGGCGCACGCCGTCCATCCCCATTTCGCCGTTCTGGGGCTCGAACACGCCATCATCATCCGACTCCATCCACACCTGATCGCCCAGGGCGAGGGGACCGGATGGAGCCCGGAAGCCAGCGTCGATCGTGCGGTTCACCTCCTCCGGAGCCAGGACTACGATCTGGGTCGCACCGTTGGCCGGAGACGCGTCAGAATCGTCCGTGTCGTCGCCGCCCGCGTTCTGGGTGGTCAAGACCACACCCGAGGGTGGCAGCGGCTCCGTGAAATGCACGAAGTAGGGCAGGCCCGGGATCAAGCCCTCGAACAGGTAATAACCGGGCTGGCCGTAGATATCGTCGGCCGTCACCTTCATGGCCACCAACACGTCCTGGGTAAACGGCTCAGGGTTGCCATCGCCGTCGTCCACGAATAGCCGGACGGCGATGCCGTTGGCGCCGTCGAAAGGCGATTCATTCTGGATGCCGTCGCCGTTGCGGTCGAACCAGACGTAGTTGCCCAGCGCGGCCCGTTGGGTGGCCACGAGGCCGAAGTCGATCGTCGGGTCGTCCTCGTTCGCCGTGAGGTTGGTCACCGGCGAGCAGGAGGTCGCCGGATTGGCGTCGGAGTCCGCGCCGTCCCCACCCTGGTCGGGCGTGGTGAATTCAAAGGTCGGCGGCCGGTCGATGCAGACCAGGTAGTTGCCGGGCGCGAGACCCGGGAACCGGTACCAGCCCGGAGCCCCCCCGGGGCCGTTGCTGGTGAGCGTGGAGGAGATGGGCACGTCGTCCACCGTGCCCGGCAAGCCGTCGGGACCGGGCTGGAAGAGCTGGACGAAGACGCCGTTCCTGCCTGTGGGGCCGTCGTCCTGGGTGCCGTTGGCGTTCACGTCCACCCACACGAAGTCGCCCAGGGCCGCGGCCTCGCAGGTGCCGAGGGAGATGCCCACCTTCTGGGGCTCGGCCGCGAGGGAGCCCAGACCGTCCGCCCGGTCCGCCTGATAGGCGAAGGAGTTGAAGGCCTGGGCACCCGGGGGCACGGAGCCCGGAGTCACCATGGAGAAGGTGAACTCCAGGAAGTCGAACGGCTGGACGACGCGAGCGCCGAACTCGATCTTGAACGAGCGCACGCTGGTGATGGGGTTGGGGGGCGCCGTGGTCCAGTTGGGCGGATCGCAGGAGGTCGTGGGGCCGCCCACCTCGGGCCGGCACGGGTTGCCGGACGTGGAGTAGTAGATGACGGTGCCGGCCGGCGGCGTGATGGGCGCAGCCAGGAGCGGCGTCCACATGGAGCCGCGGGGGCTGGTGTCCCGCACGCCGGTATCGCCCACGAAGGGCAGGATGTCGATCAGCACGAAATCCTGCATGGCTACCGTGCCCACGTTCTGCACGCGCAGCCGGTACTCGATGGCGCCCCCCGTGAGCGTGCCCGCCGAGGTGGAGACGGAGCCGCCGTCGCAGGTCCCCCGGATGGTCTTGCTGGAAACGAGTTGGGCGATGCCCGCCACGTTGATGGTACCGGTCGCACGGCAGAGGGTCTCGGCCGTGTCGCCGTCCTGGTCCAGGTCGAGCGGGTCGGCTTGGGAGCTCCCCGAGCAACGCTGGCCGAGGCCCGGAGCGTCGCTCTCCAGCGTGAAGTCGTTGGACAGGCTGCCAAACGGAGCGCCGCTGCGGATGGTGGTTGTGATGTTGATCCATACCTGCTGATTGACGCCCAGGCTGCCGCTGCCGGCGTTCCACCGCCAGCGCAGAAGGGTGCGGCCCGTACCGGCGAAGTTCGGGATCTGGTCGAACACCTGAGGCGCGGGCAGGCCCGTGCCCTGGGCGTCGAAGGTCCAGGAGGAGAAGACCAGGTTGACCGGTAGCAGATCGGTCGCCACCAGATCCTCCAGGGGCACGGGATCGCTGGACCGTGCGTCGCTCCGTACGCGCAGGCGCCAGGAGACGGACTGGCCGGGGTTGAACGGCCCGCCGCCGGAGAGGTTCTCCTTGGCCGGGTTGAGCTGCACGAAGGGGCCGCTTACGTTGAAGCTCTCACAGTCGTTGCGGGTGACGTTCGTGGGACCGGCCGTGTAGACGGCCGTGAGGGCGGCGCAGTTCTGGATAGGGTCGCCGATGGCCACCGGGCCGCCCGCGTTGTCCGGGTTGATGATGCGGCTGGTGATCAAAGGCCGCGTGGTGTTGGCCATCCCCGGCTGAGCCTGGCCGTACTCCCAGCGGACGCGGGTGATGTACTCGCCGGCGCCCAAGCCCGGCGGCGGAGCGGTGAGCGTCGTGCTGGTCGTGGTGTTCGGAGAGCTTCCCCAGAGAGTAAAGACTCCGGGGGCCGTGTTCTTCTCGTAGCTCACCCGCACGCCTTCACCCGCCGCGAAGTCGGCGAGGCCGTTGTAGGCGCCGGTCGTTACGCTCACGACCTGGAGTTCGACCGGCAGCGTGTCGATGACCACCAGGTTGTCGAGTGGCACGTTGCCGTTGTTCGAGATGTTCAGGTCGTAGCTGAACGTCTGGTTGAGCGTCGGTGGGTTGGGGGTGCCGCCGGCCATGTTCTTGGTGAAGCCGGCCCCCGGGGTAGGCACGAACGTGGTGACCGGGTGGGTGACCGTGCCGACGCCCAGGTTCTGGGACGGCTCGCCCAGGGGGGTACCGTCCGCCGTGAAGCTGTTGGTGACGTTGGTGCCCGAGGGGAAGGTCGCGCTCGGGAACGTGACGTTCACGGAGATGTCGCAATTCTGGTTCGGCTGAAGAGGCACCGAGCAGGGACTCGTCCAGGTGACGGTCGCGGGAGTCGTGCCCACGCAGCCCGG
>CAXTNS010000001.1:49571-53440 GCA_964245465.1 uncultured Thermoanaerobaculia bacterium | reverse complement strand
TCCGGCCAAGCCCCCCACCCCAGGGCGGCCACATGGGGCCGCCCCTACGGGAGAACCTGCCTTTTCTACCGTGACAGCGCCGAGAACCTGCGGGATTCTGATACGTATAAGGCGGATCACGGGAGCCCCTCCCGAGGGTCTTTCTTTGCTCCAAGGAGCCTCTGAATGAATCGCCGTTTGCTGGTTCTCCCCGTCGTGGTCCTCGCCGCCGTCCTTCTCGCCGTTCCCGCCTCCCATGCCCAGGAGCGGCCCTTCCCGGCGCTTCCCTACACGCCGAGCCTCGATCCCACGGTGATGGACCGCTCGGTGGACCCCTGCGAGGATTTCTACCGCTTCTCCTGCGGCAAGTGGCTGGAGAAGAACCCCATTCCCGCCGACCGTCCTGCCTGGAGCGTCTATGCCAAGACGGCGCAGGACAACCAGCGCTTCCTCTGGGGGATGCTGGAGGAGGCCGGACGCCCAGCTCCCGGGAGAGACGCCAACACCCAGAAGATCGGCGACTACTTCGCGTCCTGCATGGACGAGGCGGCCGTCGAGAAGGCGGGGGTGGGGCCCATCCAGCCCGACCTCGCGGCCATCGCCGGCCTGAAATCCCGGGCGGACCTGCCCGCGCTCCTCGCCCGGCTGCACCTCGAAGGCGGCGCGGGCCCGATGCTCTTCGGCTTCGGCTCCGGCCAGGATCCGCGGGACGCCTCGCGGGTCATCGCCTTCGCCACGGCGGGCGGACTGGGCCTGCCCGATCCCGAGTACTACCTCAAGGACGACGAGAAATCCAGGGAGACCCGCGAGCGTTACCAGGCCTTCGCCCGCAAGGTCTTCGAGCTCCTGGGCGATCCGCAGCCGTCGAAATCGGCCGAGGCGGTGATGCGCCTCGAAACCACCCTCGCCAAGGTCTCCCTCACTCCCGTCCAGCGCCGCGATCCCTACAAGACGACCCATCCCATGAAGCGCAAGGAGCTCCAGGCGCTCACCCCCTCCTTCCGCTGGGACGTCTACCTCAAGGCCCTGGGCCTGCCGGCTCAGGAGGATTTCAACGTCACCGAGCCCGCCTTCTTCCAGGCCCTCGACAAGCAGCTCGCCGCCGTGAGCCTCGACGACCTGCGGGCCTACCTCCGTTTCCATCAGGCGAGGACCGCCGCGCCTTACCTCTCGGCCCCCTTCATCCAGGCGAGCTTCGGCTTCTACGGCGCCTATCTCACGGGCGCCAAGGAGATCTCGCCCCGCTGGAAGCGTTGCGCCACCTGGATCGACCGGGACCTGGGCGAGGCGCTGGGCGAGGTCTTCGTGCGCAAGGTCTTCCCGCCTCAAGCCAAAGCCGACACGCAGAAGATGGTGCGGCAGATCAAGGAGGCCATGGAGGTGCGCATCCGCGAGCTTCCCTGGATGGGGGAGGAGACCAAGAAGCAGGCGCTCGCCAAGCTCCACGCCATGCGCGACAAGATCGGCTACCCCGACCGCTGGCGCGACTACTCGGCCCTGGAGGTGCGCCGGGGGGATTTCGCCGGCAACGTCGAGCGGTCGGCGGCGTTCGAAACACGCCGGGACCTCGCCAAGATCGGCCGGCCGGTCGACCGCGGCGAGTGGGGCATGACGCCGCCCACGGTCAACGCCTCCTACAACCCGAACATGAACGACATGAACTTCCCGGCCGGCAGCCTGATGCCGCCCCTCTACGATCCCAAGATGGACGCGGCCCCCAACTATGGCGACACCGGCTCCACCATCGGCCACGAGCTGACGCACGGCTTCGACGACGAGGGGCGCCAGTACGACGCCCAGGGCAACCTGCGCAACTGGTGGACCGAACAGGACGACAAGGAGTTCAAGAAGCGGGCCGCCTGCGTGGCCGACCAGTACGCCCAGTACACCGTGGTGGACGACATCAAGATCAACAGCCAACTCACCCTGGGGGAGGACGTGGCGGATCTGGGAGGGACCATCCTCGCCTGGCTGGCCTGGAGAGAGGAGACCAGGGGCCAGAAGCTGGAGCCGCGCGACGGCCTCACGCCCGAGCAGCGCTTCTTCGTGGGTTTCTCCCAGTGGGTCTGTGGCGGCGCGCGTCCCGAGGCCCTGCGCCTGAACGCCCGCGTCAACCCCCACTCGCCGTACGCGTACCGCATCAACGGCGTGGTGGTGAACATGCCCGAATTCGCCCAGGCCTTCGCCTGCAAACCCGGCCAGCCCATGGTGAAGGAGCCGGAGAAGGTGTGCCGGATCTGGTGAGGGAGGATTTTGGATGGCAGGGTGAATCGCAGTACAGTAACGTTACCAGGAGGCTTTATGGCATCGTCACCGAGCCGAGAACGGTCAGTCGAACATGAACGGATGGTGCTCATCGGTGAGGATAGGGATGCTTTCATCCAATCCGTCCTGGATCCACCCGAGCCGACCGAAAGACTGATTGCAGTGCTGAGGCGCCATCGTACTGTTGAAACGCGCGGCTCCTGATACTCTAAAGGAGATGCCCGTCCCCGCATCTCCACCCCCGGGCCGCGATTATTCGCAGCTCCTTGGGTCGATGAACGAGCTCCTCGCCGTCTTGAGCGACGGTGGCGAGGAGGCGGCTTTACGGTCTTCGTTCGAGGCCGCGGCGCGAGGTTTCGGCGCGCAAAAGGCTCTGCTGCTGGTGATCGAACAGCCGGAGCCGCTGCGCCTGCGGGCCGTCCACGCCCTTGGACAGCTCACGAAAGAACAGATCGCGGCCTGCGAGCGGGGCGAGTCCGTGCGCGGCGTGAGCCCGTCGCTGATCCAGAGGGTCGTGGCGAGCGGCCGGCCCGAATTGATCGAAGATCCGCGTTTGCGGGCGGACCCGTCCCATACCCCGTCGCTGGAAGGCGGGCAACACAGCGTGCTCTGCGCGCCCATTTTCGATCCCATCCGCGGTGCCGTCCTCGCCGTGATCTATCTCCAGAACAGCGGCCTGTTGGAAGCCTATGGCGAAGGGGACCGTGCCTGGCTGGAAGGCTACGCCTCCGCGGTCGGCCGCCTGTTCGGCCTCTCCTTTCGCCAAGCTCTTCAGGAGCGCGAGCTGGGCGAGCTTCGAAAGGCGGAAAACGCACCCGAGATCCTCGGCGACTCCTCGCACACCCAGGCTCTGCGGCGGACCCTGCACGAGACCTTCATTCCGGCCATGGAAGTGGAGAACCCGGAGCCGATCCTCGTCCTCGGCGAACGTGGCACGGGCAAGGATCTGATCGCTCGCTATCTCCACGCCTACAGCTCGCGCAGCCGGCGTCCCCTGGTGGTCGTCAACTGCGCCGAGATCACGGACGAACTCGCGGCCTCCCGTTTCTTCGGCCACAAGCGGGGCTCCTTCACCGGCGCCCTCACGGACGAGCCCGGCTTCTTCCGCGCCGCCGATGGAGGAGTCCTCTTCCTCGACGAGATCGCCGAGCTGTCGCCCCGGGCCCAGGCCCACCTGCTCCGCGTCCTGGAAAGCCACTTGGTGACGCCGGTAGGGCAGACCCGCGAGATCAAAGTGGACGTTGCCGTGGTCTTGGCCACGAATCGCGACCTGGACCAAGCCGTACGAAATGGAGACCTGAGAGCCGACTTCTATGATCGTTTCCGGACGTTGGCGATTCGCCTCCTTCCCCTGCGCGAACGTCCCTGGGACATCCCGCCTCTCCTCGAACACTTCCGTCGCCATCACGAACGAAAACATCGGAAACCCACGCTGGGCTTCACCCGCGAGGCGTTCCGGGCCCTGGTCTCCCGCGACTGGACGGGCAACGTGCGCTCGAGCTACCGCTACAAGAAGCTCTCGCTCTCCGGGCTGCTCGACATCCGCAAGGGCGGCGACATCCAAAACGGCACGAAGGGCGCGCTGTGGAGCTACGGCACGCATGCCGAGACGGACGTGCGCGCCA
>CAXTNS010000001.1:47315-49561 GCA_964245465.1 uncultured Thermoanaerobaculia bacterium | reverse complement strand
GCGCGCGCCTGCTCGCTCTTCGTCATCCACGCCCAGCCCGGCGCGTGGATCGATCGCGAATTGATCGAACGTTGCCTCCCCGAAGTGCTGCACGGCGTGCCCAATCCCAAGGCTGGGCCGCTCCTCGCGGATGGCGTTTCACTGGACGAAGCGGTACGCGACTTTGAACGCGAATTGATCCTTTCGCGCCTGGAGCAGCACGGCGGAAACGTGAAGGCCGCCCGGGAGAGCCTCGGGCTCACCAAGACGACCTTTCACCGGTATATGAAGAGTCTGGGGATCTCGGCCGCCAGCGGCGCGCAGGAAGAGTGACGGGGGCGAGTCTCAGCGGTTTTCCCTGTCTCCTCAGCCATTTTCCCCAAAGGGCAAGCCACCGGGGAGCAGGGGCGAATCTCTGGGCGCGCGGGGAAAGTCACCCTCCCCGACTCCTGGAACGTTTTCCCTTCGGCCCCGGTCGCCGGGCTCGAGAGGAAGCTCCCTAGCCCCGGGTTCCAGACGATTTTCCCCGTGGCGAAAACGGCTGAGGAGGCGGGGAAAACCAAGGAGGGGCCGGGGCAGGTGATCGGGATCGAGGGGAAAATCATCCAGAATTCGGGCTGGACGGCTGGCCCCTCGGGGCGGATCGTCCGGCGACGCTCCGCGAGATCCCGGCAAAACTTCGCGGTCACCGAGGGGGAAACCTGGAGGGTTCAAAAATCCCGAGGCACCAGATAGGTTCCAAGCTCTGGGCCAGGACCACTGGGATGAGCTCCTACTGGACGCTCTCGACGGTGATCTCGCTGCCAATCCAGGGATGCCACCAGCTTGCCGGCTTGTAACGGCAGATCCTTTCAGTGGAACTGCGGAATAAATAGCGAGCTCGGGTGCTTCCACTATCGACCTCGAACACGGCAGCACCGAGCTGTAGAGTGTTTTGTGTGTAGGTGTCGTACCTGAGATTTATCGTAGTGGTCTCACCCATCTGGGTAAGCTCGACGGTGGAGTGGTTGTCTGCCCAAGGCGCATGGAAATATGCGCTGGTGGGTGAGGTGTACCAACCTGCTGCGTGCTCATCGCAGCCGATAGCCATGCCATTCGGGCTCGTGTTGTGACTGACACCGAACCAAGTTTGCAACGCTGTATCGAAGTACAGGCTGGCGATCGACTGATTGTTGAAGTCGCCGGGTGGGTTGTAGATTCCAGCGGCGTCGTAGGGCACGAAGCTCAAGACCCCATTCGTGCTCGCCTCTTTCCAGGTTCCGTCGCTGGCGTAGACAAAGACCTTGGTGGTCTGCCAATTCGGGGCAGGCATAGTGGACATCTCCACGATCTGTACGCGAGCCACGTGCGATGGCAGATCGTTATTGTCCGTAAACCCCCAATGGACATATCCCCACAGAGTGGCCGGGCCGAGGCTGGAATTAAGCCGTGGAAAAAGCGATGCCGGAGGCGGCGGATTGGCTGTAAAGGAGTTGAGAGCGAGGAACCCTTGCCGATGGAGGTTTCTCGACTGGCCGTTGAATGTTACTGTGGATGCAGCCAGAATAGGAGCGTTCTGTGGTTTCCTCAGCGCGATAGAAGATTCCATCGTTTTCGGCCCAGACCTTGGCAACAGGCGAGCAGAGCAGGAAGAGAAGCAAAGCGGTCGTTCCTTTCATTCGGAGTCTCCTTGCAGTTAGCGTTAACGGCATTACCCTGTTCAGAGATCGCAATTCCTGAGCCCGGAGAATGAAGCTGCGCAAGCTACACGTAAAGGCCGCCCGGGGAGCCTGGAGCTCACCAGGACGGCCTTTCACCGGTACATGAAGAATCTGGGGATCTCGGCTGGAGGAGGCGGAGTCGAAGAGTGACCTAGAAGTTACAGCGCGGCAGCCCGCAGTTGTCTACGTTCCAGACTCCCCCACACTCAATACTTCCCCACTTGTTCTTACAGCAGTTAAATGTATCGGAACCCCAACTGCAGGTTGTGGTGCTCTTGAGGTATTTGTTGTAACAGGTCTGGCCTGTGCAGGTACTCCGGTAGACGTTCTGGTAGTAGAGCTCGAGCGTGGTGCCATCCCAATGTTGGTCCTCGTCCAGGAAGCAGTTCCTAGTCCCCACCGTAATCAGGCGCCAGCTATTGTCCTGATAGTCGCAGGCGTCCCCATAGGCGTCGCCATCGCAGTTCGCCTGGTTGGTATTGGCAACGCACTGGCAGTTGTCGCTCGTGTTGACGACGCCGTCACCGTCCGGGTCGTTGGCAGGGCGGCCCCAATATTGGCCACACG
>CAXTNS010000001.1:45832-47305 GCA_964245465.1 uncultured Thermoanaerobaculia bacterium | reverse complement strand
CCCCCCACCTGGGACGAAAGTGCTGCAAGACTCGCACGGATCAGCGTTACCAACGCTACCGCAAACCTGGGGGCAGAAGTCCTCAGGATTGATCACTGCCTGTGCGGGGGCCATGAGCAACAGACTGAAAGTCAGGCAACAGAATGCGAAGACGGAAAGACGGCGGATCATAAGGTTCTCCTTTGAAGAGCGCGATCAAAGATCACGCGGTTGTGGATCTGGCTGGATGGCGGGTGGCGGGCTCGCGAAATCGAGATCGAGGTTTGCCGGTTCCGCGCCGACCGTCACTTGGCCGATCGCGCGCTTTCCGGTTTCCTCCACCTCCGCGACGACGTACCATGGGCCGGGTGCAAGGTCTGAGAGACGGTAGCCGCCCGCGGGATCGACCTCCCCCCGGGCCCTCCTTCCTTCGGTCTGGAATGCACGGATTTCGATCCGTGCCAGCTCGTCATAGGACAGCCCCAGCAAACGGCCGCTGATCGAGTTGCCTTGCTCCAAGCGGAGGAGCAGTCCCTCGACGGGTTCGCCCGCGATCGTCAGGGTTTCGGTAGGCTCGGCCGGAGCAAAACCGGCCTTCGATGCCAGGAGACGGTAGGAGCCCTCTTCGATCCCGGTGAAGCGGAACGAGCCGTCCGCTTGAGAAACTGTTTCGCTGTCCTGGACCGGCGGCAGCAGGTCCGGACCTTGCGGTCTTCCTCCCGCCGGGCTCAGGACGACTTGCGCGCCCGGAATGGGTGTACCACTCCCGTCCGTCACCCTCCCGGTGATCTCGGAACCGGAATCGAGAATGAAATCCAGGGAGTGATCGCCATTTCCGATCCGCTGGCGGGCGGTTTTGCGCGGAAATTCCTTGTGACTGGCGCTGAAGAGCCAGGATCCCGGCGGGAGGCCGGAGATCCGAAAGCGACCGGCCGTGTCGCTGGCAGCCGTCCGGCGGCCCGAGGCGCTGTCGCCGAAGCCAGTGGTTTCGGCGAAGGCTTCGACGACGGCGCCCTCCAGGGGCGTGCCGGTGCTGGAGGACACGGTTCCTGAGACGGTGCCGCCGGCCTCGAGATGGATTTCGAGATTGTCGCGACGCTTCCCGGCAGGAAGGACCAGCGAGATCTGACGTGATTCCGCGTATCCTTCGGCGGAGGCGCTGAGGGCCAGCTTGCCGGGTTCCAGATCCTGCAGAAGGAAGTGCCCCTCGGCGTCGCTCACGGTGTAGAAACGGCGTCCCAAAAGAGGTGAGCCATCGTCCACCGCGGCAACGACGACCGCATCCGCTACGGGGCTGCCGCCAGCGAGGACGGTTCCTGAAACCTGAGAGGAAGGAGCCAGGACGATCGTGATCGGTTCAGAGGTGGGCGGCACGACGGCCGGAGTCAGCACTTCACATTAGCTCTCAGCGAGCAGGGAAACCCTGGCTCCTGACCAGGCTCCGGCCGCCGCCGTCCTCCCAGAACGCAGCCGCCGTGCCCGCCAGGCCGGCGC
>CAXTNS010000001.1:28234-45822 GCA_964245465.1 uncultured Thermoanaerobaculia bacterium | reverse complement strand
TCATCCGTAAGGGCCTGGCTGTCGATTTCCTTTGGGGAAGTTTCAGGGAGGGCTCGTACACGGGCGCCTGCCACGGCCGAGCCGTCTTCCTGGACGACGCGGCCTTCGATCGCTACTCCGGAGGCCAGAAAAGCCGTGCCCAGGTCCCAGGGTTCCGATCCCGTGGGGACCACGAGGTTGGGAAGAGTGAGAGGAGCGAAACCCTCAGCCTTCACAGACAGAGTGAAGGAGCCGGAGGAGATGCTATCGAAACGGAAGCCCCCTGCTTGATCAGAAAAAACAGCGGGAAGAGGCCGTCCCTCACCATCCTGTGGAACCAGGATCACCCGCGCCCCCTTGACAGGCTCCGCCGCCTGATCACGGATCGTGCCGAAAGCCGCGCGGCCGGAGCGCAGGATGAAGACGATCTCTTCGGGGCGCTCGGGTTGCGCCGCGGCGGAAATCTCCCGGTGAGCAGGCCCGTAGCCTTCGCGATGCACCTCGATGCGATATCCGTGATCCGCTTTCAGATCGGAGAGGCGGAACGTCCCGTCGGCACCGGAGGCGCACTGGGCCACGGCCCGCAAAGGGGCCTTGCTGGAAAAGGCTCGGATCTCGGCTTCGGCGATCGGCCGTCCCGCCGGATCCATGACCTTGCCTGTAATGCTGAGGACCGGGTCGAGCGCGATTTCCAGGTGCGGACCCGTCTTCGCAGAGATCTCGATCCGTTCGCGAGCGAAGCCCATCCGGGAGGCCTGGATGGCAAGCTCTTCTCCCTGGGACCGTGAGAGGCGGACCCGGCCATCCTTGTCCGTGAGCCCCGAGCGAGGCGCGCTCAGCCAGCCCATGGAGACGGCACTCGGGCGGGGGACCGGAGATCCCACCACGAGCGCTTCCGCCAAAGGCTGTCCGGCCGGGGTTTTGACGTGGACCCACAGGCCTGCGTCGCGGGCAAGCTCAACATCCGGCAGCCGCAGATCCTGGAGCAAAGGCTCGAGCCTGTGCTCCATGGGGACGAAACCTGGAGCTTCGATGCGCAGCACGTAGGAGCCCGGTTGCTCGACAGGCAGGTGAAAGCCCCCGTCCTCTCCGGTTTTGAGCTTCGAAACCACAGGAGCTGGAGCGGCAGCGGCCGGTGCCAGATGTTCAGATTCGGTCAGAGGGAGCAGGGAAACCGTGGCTCCTGCCAAGGCTCCGGCCCGCTCCGTCCTCACCTGTCCGGTCAGGGTCAGAGCCTCGGCCTTGGAACACAAAATCGTGGAGGTGATGGCGAGCAGAACCAGCAGGCTTTTGTGATCGATCTCTCTTTTGTTCATACCTATCTATCCCAGGAGCATCGTCCTCCGATGGCCCTCCTGGGTGCAGGGCCTGGGCCAATGGATACAAGATCCGTAAACTATTGATAATAAGAGCTTACTGTCCGAGAACACGGCCGGAGCGTTCCAGTTTTGGAACCTGGCGGGGAGGCTGTGGTTTCAGGTCTGGAACGATGAACCGGGAGAGGGAGCCCTGTTCCTCAGGAGCAAGATCATGGAGATCCCGGCCAGGAGCGGCGCCCAGGAAGAGGGACGGGACCGGTTCTCAATCGTTTCCGATCACTGTCCCCGGGGGGAAACGGTCGAGGACACGGAGAAAGTCATGGAGGAATGATGGAGGGGAAAGCCGTCCGGAACTCGGGGCGGATGGATGGCCCCTCGGGGTAGATCATCTGCAAAGAGCTGTTCCCGTTCCAAAAATGGAACGGGCACGGCTCGCGCTATCGCCAGTCGCCAGTGAGTTGGAAGGCAGCCCAGTAGAATGGATGGGACGATCCGGACTTCCCCCGGATCTGATCCATCTGCGCCGCCCGCAGGGCCTCGTCTTTCGTCTCGCCGTTATGTAGGTAGCCGTAGAAGCGCTCCATGAAGCGGGCGGTGGAGAGATCCGAGATGCCCCAGACCGAGGCGAGGACCGAACGGGCGCCCGCGTACTGGAAGGCGCGGGTGAGGCCGACGAGCCCTTCGCCCCCCATCTCCCGGCCCAGTGCCGTGTCGCAGGCCGAGAGGGTCACCAGATCGGCGTCGAGGCGTATGTGCTCGAAGATTTCCCAGGCCTGTAGAAGACCGTTGTCCTGGCCTTCTTTCTGTTCTTTGGGCAGGGTCAGGGCCAAGGCGGAGTTCAGGGGGAAACGCTCGTCGAGCAATCCGTGGCAGGCGAAGTGGACGAGGCGCGACTCCGGTCCGATCGACTTCGCTCGTTCTTCGGTGGCCTCTTGGCCGAGATACGCGTGGGACTGGGAATACAGCGCGGTGATGGCCTCCACCTCTTTGCGCGAGGAGGGGAGAGGTTTGAGGGTCCACCCGCGCTGGACGGCCTCTTGGACTTCAGGATCGACCGGAGTCTCCGGCTCCGCCGTGGGATAGGTGGGGTCACCGAAGGCGGCGAGGCGCTCCTCTCCGGCTTCCCTCCGGGCCGGGCGCGATCGCGTCAGCTCCGCGTAGACGGTGGCGGAGAGGGCCGAGTGGACGGGCTTCGACTCGACGAGGTAACGGTTCCCGCGCATCAGCGCCGCGAAGGGCAGGGTATGGAGAGAGCCGTCTGGAGAGACAAGGATTCTCCGTGCTTTGGAGATCTGTCCTTCGGCAGGTCGGACCAGCAGATTGTAAAGGTGCCGTGCCCGGTCCTGGAGCACCGCTCGGTCGGAGCTTGGGCGCTTCAAGAGACGGCGGAAGGCCTCGATGTCCTCGCGCAGGGCCTTGGCGCCGGTGGCGATGGGAAAGACGGACAGACCAGACCCGGGAAAACCTGAGGGCTGGACGACGAAGAGCCAGGTTTTCTCCGGTCCCACCGCGTATTCGAGGAGCACGGTGTCAGGATCAAGGACCGTACGGGCGCCGGGCAGGTCGAGCGGCTCAGGATCCTGAAGAGCCGCCGAGCGGGGCGACTCTCGCCGGATCCTGGCTCGGATTTCTTCCTGGCGGGTGCGCAGGCCGCGCAATTCGCCACGGAGCCGCTCGATTTCGGCATCGTCCCGGCCGGCGCTCAGTTGGGTGAGATCAGATTGGATACGGTCGTATTCGGCGTCGACATGCCTGCGCTCCGCGGCAAGCTCTGGAGACAGGTCCGAAAAGTGGAGGTCCCTCTCGGCAAGGAGAGAGAGAAAGGAGCGGGCACGCCCCCTCTCCAAGGTATGAAACGCTTCCGAGAGCCGGCCGGCCTGAATCAGACCTTCCAGACAATAGTAATAATAATCGCCGAGGGTGGCCTCGAAAGAGGCTTTCGCTTCCTGTGTACCGCCGAGCCTTGCTCGCTGGTGGTCGAGGACGTCGATGGCACGGCAGAGATTTTGAGTGCCTGCCTTGAAGCGGCCAGCCCTTTGCTCGGCGCGGCCCAGCAGATGGAGCGCCTCGGCCTCGCCCGTGGTCTCGGGGGCCAGAGTACGTTGGAGATCCAGCGCTCGGTTGTGGAGCGCGATGGCTTCAGTCAGGCGTCCACGCCGGACCGCGAGCTCGCCCTGGTCCCGCAGAAGGTCGGAGGTATTCAGGCTTCTGGGTGCTTGTTTCTCGAGGATCGTCAACGCGCGTTGGAACAGGTTTTCCGCCTTGGCGGTCTCGCCGCTGTACATCTCGATACGCCCAAGCTGCTCCAGCTCTGCCACCAGAGCCGGACTGTCCGGCGCCAGTTTTTCGTGAATTTTCAGGGAATGCTCCAGATAGGTTCTAGCGGTGTCCAGATCCTCTCGCAACGTCGCGATGATTCCAAGGCTACCCAGACTATCAGTGACCGACAGACTGTCTGGCGCAAGCTTGACCTGGATTTCCAAGGAGCGGCGGTAGTACATATCCGCCTCGTCCAGATCGCCACGCCGCGAGGCAACGTTGCCCAAGCTGATCAGGATGTTCGAGAGGCTCAGCTCATCCCGGGCCCCCCGCTCCCGGAGGGCCAGAGAACGCCGGAGCAGGGCTTCGGCCGCGCCGAGGACACCCCGCTGCATCTATATATTTGCGATGTTGTTCAAGCAGTCCAAAACGCCATCGCCGCCGGGTGTGATCTTTTCAAAAATGGTGAGCGCCTGCCGGTGGAAGCTTTCCGCTCGCTCCAGGTCGCCGCGGTCTTGAGCGACATTGCCAAGGTTTTGGAAGATCAGGGCATGGTCAGAGCTTTCTGGAGCCAGCTGCCGCAGGAGTTCCTCGCCGCGTGTGAAGTACTCCTCCGCCGCCGTGAGATCGCCGTGCCACCGAGCAAGGATTCCCAGGTTGTTGAGGCTGCCCATGATTACGGCATTGCCAGGCGCCAGCTCCTCCCGAATGGCCAGGGACTGCCGCAGGAGCTCTTCGGCGGTAGGGTGGTCGCCCCTCTTCGCGGCGGTCACTCCCAGCTTGCTGAGCGTCCGCGCCTCGGCCAGGCTTTTGGGGGCCGTCATCCGATCAAAACCCAGTGCTTTTTGGAATCGCTCTACGGCCGCGTCCCAGGAGGCGCGTCTCTGAAAGATGTCTCCCCATTGGCGGAGGAGATGAGCCATCGCTGGAAGATCGGGCTCCCTCTCCAGGAGAGCCAGGGCTTCTCCATAGAGGGCATCCGTTTCAGGCCACTTGCCGGCCTCGGCAAAGGTTGTTGCCAACTGATTCAGGAACCAGGCGGCGCGCCGGCTATCACCGTTGTTCCTCGCGGATTCCGCCGCGGATCGCCAGCTTCGCTCAGCCGCGGTGAGGTCGCCGGCCTCGATGTGCGCTTGACCCTCTGTATAGAGAACGAGAAGGTCGCGGGACAGTATAGGCCGTGCTTCGAATCCCCATTCCGCATTCGTCAGAGTCCAGGCCAGATCGTCTTTTCCGCGTTTTCCCCGCAAGGTGACGCCGCGGCGTGGAGCCTCCTCGATGTCGAGAGGTAGGAGATCATAGGGAGAGCGTACGGTGCCACTGGAGGGCTGAAGGAAGGCTGGCGGTGAAGCCGGGCAGGACCACGAAAGGATAACGTCTCCCGGCCGCAGGCCCGCCGCTTCTCCCGGCGAGCTCGGTGCCACGCTCTCGATCACCACTCCGGCCGTGGAAGAGTCTTCGCTCGCCAGACCGAGGTTGTGATCCACAGCGGCCAGCAGTGCCTTCAGATCTTTGTCTCCCGTTGCTTCGACAGCCTTCCGCAGTCTTTCACGAGCCTCGTCCGCCTTGCGGGGCAGGGTGATGAAATCGGCCTCGCCGCGGATCACGGGTCCAGGCCTGTCCAGTGCCTTGACGGCCCAGTGATAGCGGCTGCCAGGCGCAAGGGCTCCAGCCGGAATGCTCACGGCAGGCAATTCCGTGACGGTGCGAAAGATCACGTTTCCGCGGGTGTTTTCGATTTCTACCTCATAGCGTATGGCGTTATCTGCGGCTTGGAAGCGGAGAACCGTGGCATCGGCGATAGTCACGGCCCCTTCCCCTGGGGATAGTTTTTCGATCTCCTCGCTACGGATCCGCACGGCTCCGGCGCGTGGGCCGGGGCGATCCGCGGCAGCAATCGGAGCAAGATCCGGTAGGGGAGGGACGCGGGGCAGAGGGCGTACCGGTCCCTTGCGAGAGGCGAGATCCTTGGCCCCAATCGTCACCGAAGAACCCCCGCCCAGCTCATAGCGGATACCGTTCAAGAAAGCCAAAGCCAAGCGCGACTTCGTACCGACCTTCAGGGCTGTCCCTGCAGGGAGGCGGTCGAAGAGCCGCATAGGCCGTGGGGTCGCATCGGGAGCAGCGAGCGAAACCTCACCCGCGAGCGCGTAGACGATAGCGACGGGCCTGGGGGACTTGGCGTGCAAAGGTATCGTGATGAGAAGGCTGAAGCCCAGGATGCGAAGAATCCTCATGCTATTGAGACCTCCGGAGGCGAGGGTAAGTTCCGGCGCAGGATGAGTGCGGTGAACAGTCCGGTCCCGAGGAGAAATAAGGGTGTCGTAATGGGAAGCATCAGGCCGGCCCACCAGAAGAGCGGAAAAGAGAGGGCCAGATAAAGGACGGCTCCCGCGGCAGACCAGGCCACGATCGGGCCGGCCCGGCGGGCGGAGAGGACCCCTGCCATGGCAAGGGCAATCCCCAGCACCGTGATCATCAAAACGGGCGTCTTGCCGGCCTCGCGGAGGGGCAGCCCGGCGCCGATCGTGTCCACCATGAGGGCTTGGAGGGTGAGGCCCGACACCGCCGTGTTCCGCCCGGAGCGGTGGGGAACGCGGTGGTAGTCGTCGCCGGAACCTCGGAAGTCCCCGCCCACGAGGACGATCTGATCGCGGAACAGCCCGGGGCTCCGTTCGAGGGCCGTGGGGACCTGGTGCCAGGAGATCCTTGCGTAGTGCGGCCAGTCGATGCGGGTGTCAATCCAGAAAGATCGGGGCTCCCTGGCGAGCCCTTGCGCGGCCCGCGCGGCCCAGGACAGCCGTTCGTTTCCCGAACGGTCATGGAACCAGAGCCGGCCCCGGCGGACGGCGCCGTCCTGGTCTTCGTCCAGATTGACGAAACCGAAGACCTCGGAGGCGCGTTGCGGGCCGAGGGCCGCAGCCGTGAGCCCGTCCACGCAGTCCGTCCCGACAAGGTTGCCGTCAGGATCAGAGAACACTGCGAGCGTCAGCTTTTCAGAGTGCCGCAGGAGCAGGTCGGAAAAACCTTTCGATGTGCTCCACTTCTCGGGCGGCAGGAAATCGATGGCCACGCCGCGCGCTCCGGCGTCGAGGATGCGGGAGAGGGTGGGTCCGATCTCGTCCGCCCGGTCGGCCAGGGACAGGGGGCTGCTGGCGAGGCTTGCTTCGTCGAAGGTGATCAGTAGGATGCGTGGATCGGGGGCTCGCACGGGCGAGGTCCGGACGCGCAGGTCGCCGATCCGGTGCTCGATGGCAGGAGACGACGGCCAGGGGAGGATGAGGCCCGCGGCCAGCAGGGCCGCCGCGAGGAGAGCCGCCAAGCGGATCCGGCGTGGAATCTCGATGGACCTCCAGCACGCCTGCTCGGCCTGCGCCACGCCTTCCCGGAGCCGGCGGACGACGTCGCTTGCGGTGCGGGGGCGCAGAGACGGATCTTTGTGCAGAGCCTCTCTCAGGGCCTGCCAGACTGCCGGAGGCAAGGATAGAGGAGGAGGCTCCCCTTCCAGGTGGCCGGTCAGGACCTCTGTCATCGTCCCCTGGAAAGGCGGTTTTCCGCCGAGGATTTCGTAGGCGAGCACGCCGAAGGAGTAGACGTCCGATGCGGGGCTGGCCTCACCCTGCCGGATCAGCTCCGGAGCTGCATACAGGGGCGTCCCATGGAGCCCGTCCGTCTCCCCCGAAACGGCCACTTCCCGCGGGCTCTCGGGAGGACCCAGCTCCGCGAGGCCGAAGTCCAGGACTTTGACACCCGCCGCGCAGACGAGGACGTTGCCGGGCTTGAGGTCGCGGTGCAGGACGCCCGCGCCATGGGCGGCGTCGACGGCGCCGGCAATCTGCTCCAGGAGAGGAAGCGTCTCCGCGAGCGGCATGGGACCTTGGCGGCAGATGTCTGAGAGCGGCACCCCCTCGAGGAGCTCCGTGACCAGGTAGGGGACGCCACCCGCTTCGTCGATTCCCGAATCGGTGACCTGGAGGATGTGGGGATGCTGGAGACGTCCGAGCGCCAACGCTTCCTGGCGGAAGCGTGCGAGAGCGGCGGAGGACGGAGGGCCGCCCGTCTTCAGGAGCTTGATGGCGAAGGACTTCTCCAAGCCGAGGTGGACCGCGCGGTGGACGATTCCGAGAGCCCCTTCACCGAGTCGTTCTTCCAGGAGGTATTTTCCGTCGACGCAGTCTCGGATTCCATAGAGGATCGGAAAAGCTTGGGTGGTGTCTGAGGAAGATTGTGGAGTACTCACGCGTAAAGCTTTCTCCAGACGAAGATTGCTCGTTTCTCACCCGCGCGGCGCGACCCTTCTCATCCTGCCTTCTTGAGTGTTTCCAGACAAGAATCTGTTTCAGAATCGGGGCTCAGCCTGCCTGCCACAGAGGAAAGCGCTGGCGGGAATGGGAAGGCCGCCCGGTAGAGCCTGGGGCTCACCAGGACGGCCGTTCACCGGTATGTAGAGGGCCTGGGATCGCTAGTACGATGGGCGGGTCCTAGTCGAAGTATCCGAATACATCAACGATCAAGTGGGTGCCGCTGACGCCCGAGGTGATCGTCAGGTCGGAGCCGTTCGTTCCGAGCGGAACGATGGCCCCGTTGGCCAGAGCCCCCAGGCTGGGATCGAAGTTGAGGGTCGAGGTGCCAGGGAATGGAGTGCCCGCGGCGTAGGCGGACAGGAAGCCGGGCCCGGCCGGGGCCACCGACACGAGGTTGACCACCGCGGCCTTGGCTGAAGGGGGAATCCCGCAGTTGCCACGGATCTGGACGATCCGGCTCTCGCCAGCCGCCAGCACGGGCGCCCCCTGGTCGGCGAAGCGGGTGTCGAGCTCCCGGCAAGGGATGACCGGGTGATATTTGAGCGGTTCGCCCATCTTGAAATATCCCTGGGCGTCGAGGATCAAATGGACCGTGGCCCCGGCGGTCTGCGCCCCATAGACGGCAGTGATATCGGGGGTCGACGCGGCAAGGCGGAGCCTCGCGCCGTTGGCGATCGCGGGGCTCCCGCTGTTGAAGTTGATCGTGGAGACCAGTGGCGTGCTGTTGTCGGAAGGATACAGGATGACATGGCCGACGGCCGTGGGCTGGAGGACCGTCAGAGTGAGCGCTGCCGCCGCGGCGCCTGGAGGGATGCCGCAGACACCTTGAACGGTGAAGCTCCGGGGGGCGCCCGTGGTGACCGGTGTCGAGGCCCGAGTGTCGGCGATGCGGCAAGGGGTGATGGTCTGGAATCCGAAAGGCCCTTGCGCGCCCGGCGCTGGCGAGGCGCTTTCACTGAAATAGCCGGCAACGTCGAGGATCAGGTGAGCCTGGCCCGGGGCGGCCGGGATATAGGGAAAGGCGCTCAACTTCCCCGCGCTGTCCAGTTGCAGCACGGCGTTGTTGGCCCGCGGCGAAGTGGCTGTGGCAAAATTGATGCTCGGGGGTGAAATCGAGTAGGGGCTAGAAGGCGAGTTGCCCGGCAAGAGGAGCAGGAAACCCTCGCCGCTCGGCGAGACGATCGTGATCGTGACCGAAACAGCCTTGGCGCCAGCCGGGATTCCGCATGTTCCGGTGACCTGGATCGTCCGCGCCTGGCCCGACATCAAGGCGGCTGTGTTCCGCGTATCGACGACGCGGCAGAGGGGAACCGTGAAGAAGCCTTCCGCGGCCGTTGGCGGAGCGTTGTTGATATTGACCTGCCGGGTCAGCGTCGAGGTCAACCCATCGGTGTCCGTCACCGTGAGCGTCACGTTGTAGCTGCCGGACGCCGCGAAGGTATGAGCCGCGGTCACGCCGGTGCCGTTCGTCGAGTCACCGAAGCTCCAGGCATAGGAGGTGATTCCCACGTTGTCGGTCGAGGTGGTGGCGTTGAAGGAGCAAACCAATGAATTACAGCTCACGCTGAATCGTGCGACAGGCGGGATGCAGCCCGGAGCGCCGAGCGGATCGCCGGCTGGGAAGCCAAGGACCTCCGTACCATCCTGGATGCCGTCGCAGTCGCTGTCGCGCCGCTGTGGGTTGCTGCCGAGGAGGGTCTCGAAGCCATCGATCACGTTATCGCCGTCGCTGTCGGCGTTCGGATACACATAGCCCAGGATCTCGTTGAAACCACCCGTCGACGTGTACCCTTGGCTCACCATCGACGGCAGCTCGGATTCGGGGAAGATCGCGAAGTCGTCCCGCTGCGGGTTGTAGCGGCGGTAGAGACGCACCGCGCCCGGCGGGATGCACCCCGGCTCCGACGTGGGAGCGCAGCGTTGGTAAACGTACCCTTCGATGCCATCCAACTCGTATCCCACCTGCTTGAAGGCGAGGACGCCGTTGTCTTCGGTCGTATAGGTGGTATCGCGATGACTGGTATTGCCGTTGGGGTTGGTCCCCTTGTAGCTCAGGCGGTAGAGGGGAAGCAGCGGAGGTGAGACCGGCGTCCCGCTGGTGTAGGGCGTGCGGTCACCGGTGAAAATATAGGCCGAGGCCCTGGGTGCCGGATCAATGCAGGGGCCGGCCTGGCACTGGAGGCCGGGAAAGTCGGGATAGCCGTTGACCGCGAGGCCGACGGAATCGTAGGAAGAGTTGAGGATCGCGGCCGCCGCCATTTGCGGGACCGTGGTGTAGAAGAAATCCTCGACCGGACCATAGAAGCTGAAAAGAGGGGTGAGGCGGTTGGCGATGACCGCGCCCCGCGCGGTGCCCTGGGCCGCGCGGACGGCGGCACCGAGGTTCGGCTTGCCCTTGCCAAAAGCTGGGTTCCAGCCCGGCGGATTCTCCAGGTTGCTGATCAGCAACGTCCTCACGTTGTCCTTGCTCAGCAGAGGGTTGACCGAACGCAGGATGCCGATCGAGCCGGCGAGGTAGGGCGAAGCCATCGAGGTCCCGGTGCAGGCGCCGACTTCGGAATTCCCGAGGCAGGTCGAGCCTGGGTTGGTGTTGTAGGGAAGCCCTGGATAAAACGTGGAGAGGATCTGCTTCGCTGGAGCGGCGATCATCTCCGGGCCATAGTTCGAGCCGCACTGGAAGCTCGTGGTGGCACAGTCGTTCCACAAGCTGCCTGTGATGTCGATCCCCGCCGCTCCGATCACCCGCGCATCGTTTGCCGGAAAATCGGGTTGAGAGCTCTGATCGTTGCCGGCGGCGGCGACAAAAATAACGTCACGGTCCTGGGCCTGCTGCAGGGCCAGGCAGAAGGCATCGAACGGATTGGCTTGACAGTCAGGAGGATTATTCTCCGGACGATAACCTGCGCTCAGGTTGAGCACTTGGGCGCCTTTCTGGAGGGCACCATAAATGCCGGAGACCACGACGCTTGGCGGGGGGTCTGTCGGTCTGCAGCCACTGGCGTTGCAAACGAGCACGCTGAACTTGCTGACGATCAAGCTGCAATTCCAGCAGGCACCAGCGACGTCAACGCCCGAATTCGCCGTGGCGCCGATGATCCCGGAGACGTGCGTCCCATGGCCTCCCGCCACCACGGGTGTGACCATCCCGCCGACGAGCTCCGGCTGTCCTTCGTCGACGCAGTTCGGGCTGCTGTTGGGATCGCCGGGGCAGTTCGGACCCTCGCTGGGAAAGCCGTAATCGAAGGCGAATTGTGGCCGATAATTGCCATGATCGAACACCCATTGGCCGGAAGCGTTTTTATGGAAGGTCCGCAAGTCGGGGTGCTGGACGGCGAGACCGTGATCGACCACGCCGATGTAGCTATGCCCTTTGTTGTAGTCCCAGGCTTCCGGCAGATGAAGCGAGGAGCTGCCCCATTGATACTGGTCCGGAGTCGGGTTTGGGATGCCAGGGGGTGGCGGGAATTTCGGGTCGTTGGGGAGGACCGAAACGTGGAGGGGCCGGTTCTCACTGGCGTAGAGGATGTTTCGATTGCGGCCCATGGACTGCCGGAGGGCTGGAACGTCGATCGGCAGCGGGTACGACAGTACGATATAGCGGTTGAGCAGTCCCGCCGGGGAATCGGGATCGAGACCCGGATCTTTGGACCGGTCGGGCTCCGGGATCAACCAGTGGGCTTCATCAGGGCTGCCCAGCCCCAGCGAAGGGGGGAGGGGCTGTTTGTTCCGGACTTTGTCGATCACTTCTTCCGGCTTCGGCACACCACGGCCGCGGTCCAGCAGGACGAGAAGCTCGCGAGAGGGGTCCCTGAAAACCGCCGCGGCTGATGAGGTGGGTGTCGCCTGAGCAGTTCCGGCCATCCCGGTCAGGCAAAGTGTGGAAAGCACTGCGACCGCAGTTCGTCTCATGACATTCTCCTATCAGTGAGGTTCTCCTCTTGGCGCCATACCGGGCCCATGGCCACGAGCCCGTTGCAGAGCCGGGACCAGACGATAGGGAATCTGCAAGTAGCAGAAACTGAAGACTTGCCGTTGAGCGTCCCTTTTCAAGGGACCGATATTGGAACTGTGTACGGCTGGGGCTGTTCCAAAACTGGAACGCCCAGAGCTGCGGGTGAGCTCCTCCTATCTCCAATCTCCGCTGAGCTGAAAGGCCGCCCAGTAAAAGGGGTGGGATGATCCGGCTTTTCCCCGGATCTGATCGATCTGCGCCGCCTGCAGGGCCTCGTCCTTCGTCTTGCCGTTGCGGAGATGACCGTAGAAGCGCTGCATGAAGCGGGCGGTGGAGGTGTCCGAGATGCTCCATAGGGAGGCGAGGACCGAACGGGCACCGGCAATCTGGAAGGCACGGGACAGACCGACCAGACCCTCCCCTCCGATCTCTTTGCCGAGCCCCGAATCGCAAGCCGAGAGGGTGACCAGATCCGCGTCGAGCCGCAGCTCTTCGAGGATTTCCCAGGCTTGAAGCAGGCCGTTGTCGCCTCCCTCCCCAGGTGTTTTGGGTGTCGAGAGGGCCAGCGCCGAATTGAGGGGAAAACCCTCGTCGAGCAGGCCGTGGCACGCAAAATGGAGCCGCCGGGCATGTGGTGCCAGAGACTTTGCGGCTTCTTCGGTGGCCTCGGAGCCAAGCAGGATTCGGGCGCCGGGAAAGAGGCCGGCGATCGCCTTCACTTCGTTTCGGGAGGCTGGAAGGGGGGCGAGCTTCAGGCCACGGCGAAGAGCCATGAGCAGTTGCGGGTCCGTGGCCTTCTCAGGCTCCCCCAGGTAGAGAGGGTCTCCCAAAGCGAACAATTCAGTGGTGGCCGCAGGATTCCGGGAACGGGCCGTCTTGATTTCTTTGTAGACCGCGGCGGACGCGATGATGTGAATCGGCTTGGATTCCGCGAGGTACTGGCCTCGTGTGACGAGGGCTGCGAAAGGAAGAGAATGCAGCGGCCCGTCCGGAGAGACGAGCCAGCGTTTCGCCTTCGCGAGCTCCCGTGCGGCGGGGCGGACCAGAAGGCCGTAGAGATGACGGCCCTGCTGTTGCACGGCGGATGGAAGCGTCCACGGCCGCCCCAGCAGGTTGCGAAAGGAGTCGACCTCCTTGGCGAGATCGTTTCGTCCGAAGGGGAGCGGATAAGAGAAGAACCCCGGACCGGGGGTGCCCTCTGCTTCAATGACGAAGAGATAGCTTCGAGTCTCGCCAATGGCGTAGGTGAGCAGAACGGTTCCGGGATCGAGGGCGGAGCGGGTTGCTGGCAGGTCGATGGGGAGAAAGCTTGCGGCGGATCCCGCAGGCGTGGACGTTTTTCGGAACCGCTCCTGGATTTCCGCTTGTGCGAGGCGAATGTCTCTCAGCCGTCCTTGGAGCTCGTCGTATTTCTCCGTCCCCTGCCCGGGAGTCCAATCGGAGAGGGCGGCCTGTACGTCGTCGTATCGGGTGGCCAGCCGGTGGCGCTCGGCGTAGAGCTCCGGCGGCAGCTCTTGGACATCGTGCAGGTCTCTTTGCGCCAGCAGCTCCTGGAAGCCCCGGGCGCGCCCTCGTTCGAGGATCTCCCAGGCTTGCCGAGGGTGTCCGAGCGCCATCTGGTTCTCGGCGGCTTCAAAATAAAGATCTCCCAGGGAAGAGCCGTAGAGCCATTGCGATTCCTTCGCGCCGCCGAGCCGGGTCTCCTGGGATTCCAGGGCTTTGAGGGCCATCTCGTAGATGGCCGCCGCTTCCTGCCCAAGGCTTCTTTTCGCCTGGGACCGGGCCAGCGCATGGTAGCTCTCGGGCAGCAGAACGCGGTATTGCTCGTGAAGCTGGATCGCGATCTGGAAATGAGATTCGGCCGCTTCGGAATCACCTTTTTCAAGGAGGAGGAGGCCGAGCTTCAAATGAATGGCACCGGCGTCGAGGGCCTTCGGGTTGATCTTCTGCCAGATGGTCAAGGCTCTCTGCAAGATCGCTTCGGCTTCGGAGGCGCGCCCTTGCAGGCTCACGGCTTCTGCCAGCCCTGCCAGACAGGCGGCGCTTTTCGGACCTGCTGGGTTGAGCCTGTCGCTGATGGCAAGAGCGCGCCGCCACCATTCCTCCGCCTCGTCTCCCTGGCGTCGCAGGAGAGCCAGCTTGCCGAGCCCTGTCAGGCGTTCCCGTATCCGGTCGCCGGCCGGGTCGAGCTTTTCGAGCAACGCCAGCTCCCGCTGAAAGAGGTTCTCGGCGGCTTCGTGATCGCCGCGCCGGTCCGCGGTCTCGCCGAGCAGATGGAGCGTCGTAGCCATCTCCAGGCTTTCGGGTTGAGAGTTATCGAGAGCCCGTTTGGCGCGTAGGAAGGCGGTCTCTGCGCCGGCCAGGTCTCCGCGCTCCGAGAGCATCTGGCCGTAATTCCAGATCATGGTCGCCATCCACCGGTCCGCGACCTTGAGCTTACCCAGGATCTCGAGAGAGCGGGCCATGTACAGCTCGGCTTGAGCAATGTCTCCATGCATGGCCAGGGTCGCCGCGAGGTTGTTCGCGGCGGTGGCTTCGGCGTTGCTGCCAGGGGCAGCTTGGCGGGCGAGATCGTAAGCCTGCTGGTTGAATCGGAGCGCTGCCTCCAGGTCGTCCAGTCTTTCGGCCGTGGCGCTGAGCTTGAGGAGCACCAGGATGGTGAAGAGGTTTTCTTCGGGGTCCTTCTCCTTCAGGGCAAGGATTTCTTCGAGCCGTTTTTTCGCTTGGACGAAGTCACCCCGTTGGCAGAGCGCGGTCCACCAGAAGATGTAAAGGTGATTTTCCGCGCTCGCTTCCCGAAGTGACCGGGCCTGGGCCAGAGCGGCCTCGTACTCCGCATCCGCTTCGGCCCACTGCCGGGCGTTGTTGCGGACCCCGGCCGCCAAGCCTTGGAACCACAGGCTCGTGGCCGTGCATTGGGTTTCAGAGGCCAGATGCGCGGCCCGCTCGAAACCCTGCGCGGCGGCGGCGAAGTCACCCGCCTGCTCGCGTTTGCGCGCGTCCTCATAAGAGCTGGCCAGCTCGCCTTCCAGGGGCGGCATGACCGTGATGCCCAGGGATCTCGGCGGCACCTTGAACTGGCGCCTCTCGGGTCCGTGGGCCCCTTCGAGGACGATGCCACCCCATTGCAGAGGCTTGGCCTGGAAGTCCATCCAGTCGAATGGGGAGTGAAAATCACCGCGATCGGCGCAGGAGCCGCCCGGGCCGGAGGACCGGCACCAGGAAAAGAGCCGGTCTCCCGGCTGCAATCCCGCCTGGAAACCTGAGGACTCCGGGGTCACGCCCTCGACCACCAGCCCCAGGTTGGAGTAGGGGCAGCCTTCACCCCGCACGACGTTGGCTACGGGCCTGGGGGGCTCGGTGTACAGAGGCGTCGTGATGAGAACGCTGAGGCTCAGGATGCGGAGGATGCTCATTTCATCAGTGGCCCTCCCGCAGGCGGAAGCGTTGGAGCTTTCCGGTCTCCGTCCGTGGCAGGCTGGGGACGAATTCGATCTGGCGCGGGTATTTGTAAGGGGCGATCTGGGCCTTGACGAAGTCCTGGAGCTCCCGAATGGTTTCCTCGCCAGCTTCGGCTCCGGGGCTCAGGACGACGAAAGCCTTGACGATCTGGCCCCGCTCGTCGTCCGGCACGCCGACCACGCCGCATTCCTTGACCTTGGGGTGATCGATCAGCACGCTCTCAACCTCCGGCGCCGCGATGTTGTGTCCCGCGGAAATGATCATGTCATCGGTCCGTGCCTGGTACCAGAAGTAGCCGTCCTTGTCCACGCGGAAGGCGTCGCCGGTGAGGTTCCAGCCGTTCCGCACGTAATCCCGCTGGCGCTCGGGATCGGCGAGGTAGCGGCAGCCGGTCGGTCCGCGCACGGCGAGCCGGCCGATGACTCCGGGGGGCACCTCGCTGCCGTTCTCATCCACCACCTTGGCCTCATAGCCGGGGACGGGCTTGCCCGTGGATCCCGGCCGGACGTCCTCCTCAGAGGCGCTGATGACGTGGTTCAGCATCTCGGTCGTGCCGATGCCGTCGAGGATGGCGAGGCCGGCTGCCCGGCGCCAAGCCTCGAAAGTGGATGCCGGCAGCGTCTCGCCGGCCGAGACGCACAGGCGCAGGCTCGTCAGGTCGTGGCCAGCGGCGAGCCCGCACATCGCGCGCCAGGCGGTGGGCACGGTGAAGCAGATCGTGGCCCGGTGATCCTGGAGGGCCTGGAGGAGGTGAGGCGGAGTGGCCTGCTCCAGCAGGAGCGCCGTGGCGCTGAAGCGCAGGGGGAAGAGCAGCAGGCCGCCGAGGCCGTAGGCGAAGGCGAGGGAGGGCGAGCCGCAGAAGACGTCGTCCGCCGTGGGGCGCAGCACGTGGCGCGGGAAGCAGTCGGTCACCGCCAGGAGGTCGCGGTGGAAGTGCAGGGTGCCCTTGGCCTGGCCGGTGGTGCCGGAGGTGAAGAAGATCGCCGCCACGTCGTCCGCGGCGGTGTCGCAGGGGGAGAAGTCCTCAGGCTTGTCCCGCATCAGAGATTCGAGAGATCCCTCCTCGCCCGTCTGGAAATGGACAATCCGCCCCCTTCCATCCATCGCCTGCTCGCATTCCAAAGCGATCCGGGCGTCGGTGAGGGCGAGGCGGATTTGGGCCTTGTCCGCGATGTAGGCAAGCTCGCGGCGGCGCAGCATCGGCATCGTGCAGACGGCGACCCCTCCCGCCTTGACCACCGCCAGCCAGCACGCCGCGAGCATCGGGGTGTTGGGGGAGCGCAACAGCACCCGGTTGCCCGGCACGAGCCCCAGGTCCTCGACCAGAGCTCGGGCGATCCGGTTGACCGCCGAGGCCAGCTCCCCGTAGCTCCAGCGGCCTCCCGGCCAGAGGATCGCGGTCCGGTCCCCATCACTGGCCCTGGCGTCGAGCAACTCGGCGGCGGCGTTCAACCGGGGCGGGTAGGGAAGCTCCAGGACCTGGGGCCACAGCTCGCGGGGCGGCAGGGAGTCCCGGCAGAAGGTGTCGAGGTGGCCCGTGGGCTCGGTCATCGCTTCGATGGGGATCGTTTTCACAAGTCAGGAGTCAAGGCTTGCACCGGCCGGGTTCGCGGCTTAAGATCCGAAGTCTACATCCAGCGCCGGTGGGCAAGCCCTCTGGGAGAGGGAGGTTTATGGCCACGATCTCGCTGAAAGTCAATGACAAGAGTCACGCCGTCGACGTGGAGCCGCGGACGCTGCTCGTGGAGCTTCTGCGCGAGCACCTGCGGCTCACCGGGACCCACGTGGGGTGCGACACCAGCCAGTGCGGAGCCTGTACGGTCTGGGTCGACGGCAAATCGGTCAAGAGCTGCACCATGCTGGCGGTAGAAGCCGACGGCAGGGCGGTGACCACGATCGAAGGATTGGCCACGAACGGCGGGCTGCACCCGATGCAGACGGCGTTCAACACCTGCCACGGCCTGCAGTGCGGCTTCTGCACGCCCGGCATGGTGATGGGCGCCACCGAGCTCGTGAAGCGCAATCCCGAGCCGACCGAGGCCGACGTCCGGCACGGGCTGGAGGGGAACCTCTGCCGCTGCACGGGCTATCACAACATCGTCAAGGCCGTGCTGGCGGCGGCGGAGACCATGCGGGGAGGTGCGCAATGAGCGGTCCCAACGGTCAGGGCATGGGCGCCTCGGTCCTGCGCCGGGAGGACCGCCGTTTCCTCCTGGGCAAGGCGCGCTATACCGACGACATCGTGCTGCCGGGGCAGACGTGGGGCGTGTTCGTTCGCTCTCCGTACGCCCACGCGGCCATTCGGTCGATTGC
>CAXTNS010000001.1:18715-28224 GCA_964245465.1 uncultured Thermoanaerobaculia bacterium | reverse complement strand
GGGGCGGTATTCGGGGGGGGGGGCATACCAACACCACGGAGGGGGGGGTCCGGGGCCCGCCGCCCCCCCCGCCCCGGCCACTGGGTAAGGGGCGGCACGCCGGCGATCCGGTCGCCCTGGTGATCGCCGAGACCAAGGCGCAGGCCAAGGACGCGGCCCAGCTCGTGGCGGTCGATTACGATTCGCTGCCGGCCGTGGCGCACTTGAGCGCCGCCGTGGCCGAGGGCGCATCTCTCGTGTGGGACGAGGCCGCCGGCAACGTCTGCTTCGACTGGCACCTGGGAGACTCGGCGGCCACGGAGGCTGAGTTCGCGGGGGCGGCTCACGTCACCTCGATCGACCTGGTCAACAACCGCATCGCCGCCAATGCCATCGAGCCGCGTGCCGCCAACGGCCACTACGATGGGGTCGAGGACCGGTACACGCTCTACACCACGTCGCAGAACCCGCACCTGACGCGGCTGCTCCTGGGCGCGTTCACCCTCAAGGTGCCGGAGCACAAGCTGCGCGTGGTGGCGCCCGACGTGGGCGGCGGGTTCGGGTCGAAGATCTTCCACTACGCCGAGGAGCTGCTGGTGCTCTGGGCGTCCAAGCGCGTCGGCCGTCCCGTGAAGTGGACCTCCTCCCGCAGCGAAGCCTTCCTCTCGGATGCCCATGGCCGGGACCACGTGACCCACGCCGAGCTCGCGCTGGACGCCGACGGCAGGTTCCGCGGCCTGCGCGTGCGCACGCTGGCCAACATGGGGGCGTACCTCTCGACGTTCGCTCCGGCCATCCCGACCTATCTCCACGCCACGCTGCTCTCCGGGCCGTATGTGATCCCCGCGATCTACGCCGAGGTGAAGGCCATTTTCACCAACACCGTGCCCGTGGACGCGGTCCGCGGCGCCGGCCGGCCCGAGGCCACGTACCTGCTCGAACGCCTGGTGGACAAGGCCGCGCGCGAGCTGGGGATCGATCGCGTGGAGATCCGCCGGAAAAATCTGATTCAACCGGACCAGTTCCCGTACCAGACGCCGGTGGCTCTCCAGTACGACATCGGCGACTATCCCGCGACCCTTGATCTCGCCCTCCAGGCGGTCGATTATCCGCGGCTCGCCGAGCGCAAGGAGGCGTCGAAGGCCCGCGGCAAGCTGCGTGGTTTCGGAATTTCCACTTATATCGAGGCGTGCGGCATCGCGCCGTCCGCGCTGGTGGGAGCTCTGGGCGCGCGCGCCGGGCTGTACGAAGCGGCCTCCGTGCGGGTCCATCCCACGGGGAGCGTGACGGTGTTCACGGGTACGCACAGCCACGGACAGGGGCACGAGACGACGTTCGCCCAGCTCGTCAACGAGAAGCTCGGCATTCCGATCGAAAACATCGAGATCGTCCACGGCGACACCGATCGCATTCCGTTCGGCATGGGCACCTACGGCTCGCGGGCCGCCGCGGTGGGTGGCTCGGCGATCGTCAAGGCGATCGACAAGATCGTCGACAAGGGCAAGAAGATCGCCGCGCATCTTCTGGAGGCGAGCGTGGCCGACGTCGAGTTCTCGGACGGCAAGTACCGCGTCGTGGGCACCGACCGCGAGAAGGGTTTCGGTGAGGTGGCGTTCGCCGCCTACGTGCCGCACAACTATCCCATCGACACGGTGGAGCCGGGGCTGGAGGACTCCGCTTTCTACGATCCCAAGAATTTCACCTTCCCCGGCGGCTGCCATGTCGTGGAGGTCGAGGTCGATCCGGAGACGGGTGTCGTGGAGGTGGTGGACGTCGCCATTGCCGACGACGTCGGAGTGATCATCAATCCCATGATCGTCGACGGGCAGGCCCATGGCGGTCTGGCGCAGGGGATCGGGCAGGCGCTCCTGGAAGAGTGCATCTACGATGCCGACGGACAGCTCCTGTCCGGATCGTTCATGAGCTACACCATACCGCGCGCGGCGGACCTGCCTTCCTTCAAGGTGGGCTACCACGTGACCGCGTGCACGCACAACCCGGTCGGCATCAAGGGCGTGGGCGAGGTCGGCGCCATCGGTGTTCCGCCCGCGGTGATCAATGCCGTGCTCGACGCCCTGGAGCCGCTCGGCGTCACACACATCGAGATGCCGGCGACCTCGGAGAAGGTCTGGCGGGCGATCCAGGCGGTGGGAGGAGGTGTCGCATGAAGAGCTTCGAGTTCCATCGTCCCCAGTCCGTGGCCGACGCGGTGGCCCTGCTCCAGAACCGCCCGTTCGCCAAGCTCCTCGGGGGAGGCCAGAGCCTCCTGCCCGTGATGAAGCTCGACCTGGCGCAGCCGGACGATTTGATATCGCTCACCGCTATCAGCGGGCTCAAGGAGATCCGCGACGGCGATCCTCTGGTCATCGGAGCGCTCGTGACGCACGACGAGGTCGCCGCGTCGTCCGTGGTGCGGCAACGCATCCCGGGCCTTACCACCGTGGCCGGCGGGATCGGTGACGCCCAGGTCCGCAACCGCGGCACCCTGGGCGGCTCGCTGGGCCACGCCGACCCGGCCGCCGACTATCCCGCGGCCGTGCTGGCTCTGGGGGCCACCATCGAGACCGACCGCCGCCGCATCGCGGCCGACGACTACTTCACAGGCCTCTTCTCGACGGCTCTCGCGGAAGACGAGATCATCACGGCCGTGCACTTCCCCGTGCCGGAGCGCTCGGCCTACGCCAAGTTCGCCAGCCCCGCGTCGAAGTACGCGGTGGTGGGCGTGATGGTGGCGAAGACCGCGGGCGGCGTGCGCGTGGCGGTCACGGGGGCCGGTTCCCAGGCGTTCCGCGTCCCTGCGTGGGAGTCGGCGCTTGCCGCGAGCTTCACGCCCGATGCCGTCAACCCCGGGGCCGTGGCGGCCGCGGATCTCCGGTCGGACGGCGAGGCGAGCGCGGAGTACCGGGCGCATCTCGTCACGGTGATGGCCCGGCGGGCCGTCCAGGCCTGCCAGTAAGTTGGACCTGCCGCGCAGTGTCGAGGAAACGCGGAGGCTGCTCGCGTCGGGACGCTACGTTGCCGACGCGAGCCTCGCCACCGCGGTCTTCCTGGCCCTCAAGCTGGGCCGCCCTCTCCTGCTCGAAGGCGAAGCGGGCGTAGGCAAGACCGAGATTGCCAAGGTCCTGGCCGAGACGCTGGGCCGGCGGCTCATCCGTCTCCAGTGCTATGAGGGTCTGGACGCGGCGGCGGCACTCTACGAATGGAACTATCCCCGCCAGATGCTGGAGATCCGTCTGGCGGAGCTCGGCGGCCAGGCGGACAAGACGCGCTTGGCGCATGACATCTTCGACGAGCGCTTTTTGCTCAAGCGTCCTCTCCTCCTGGCGCTGGAGCCGGACACCGCCGGGCCGCCGATCCTGTTGATCGACGAGATCGATCGCACGGACGAGCCTTTCGAGGCATTTCTCCTGGAAGTTCTGAGCGATTTTCAGGTGACGATTCCGGAGATGGGGACCGTGCGCGCGCCGTCGCCGCCCATCGTCGTGCTCACCTCCAACCGGACGCGCGAGGTCCACGACGCGCTCAAGCGGCGCTGCCTCTACCATTGGATCGGCTATCCGGACGCCGCCCGCGAGCTCGAGATTCTGCGTTTGCGCGCCCCGGAGCTGGCCGAGTCGCTGGCCGGACAGATCGTCCGTTTCGTGCAGAGGCTGCGCACGGCCGACCTATTCAAGCTGCCGGGAGTCGCCGAAACGATCGATTGGGCGCGCGCTCTGCTGGCGCTCGATCAGGTTTCTCTGGATCCTGCCATCGTGAACGCGACTTTGGGGGTACTACTCAAGTACCAGGATGACATCGAGAAGATGGCGGGTGCGCGGGTGAGCGCCATGCTGACTGAAGCGGAGCTATAATCAGAGTGCGCGGGATCGAGTGAGCCATGCCAAGAAAGGTCAGAGAGCTGGTTCGCGATTTGCTCGATGCTGACTTTTACGAGATTTCTGGTGGAAAGGGGGCGCACCGCAAGTTTACGCACGTTCGATATGCAGGAGCAGTGACCCTCAGCGGAAGCTCTGGCGACGACGCGATCGAGGAGGTTCAGGAATGAAACTGAGCGATCGATACCACAAGTGGATTGAATGGAGCGAGGAGGATTCGACCTACCTCGGCAAGTGCCCTGATCTGATTACGGGAATCCACGGAGCTGACCCAGTGAGGCTGTATGCGGAGCTTCACGATGTCGTCGAGGATGTCATCCGGCATTTCGAGACGGAGGGGAGATCCCTTCCGGCCCCCCGTGTCCGTCCCATGCAGGAAGTCGCTTGAATCAGCGCTGCGGATAGCCGGCCCGCCGTGATCTCGAAACTGGCGGATAACGTCGTCCACTTCACCCGCCTCCTGCGCGGCGCCGGCCTCCGCCTTGGGCCGGCGAGCGCTCTTGACGCCCTCGCCGCCGCGTCCGCCGTGGACGTTTTTCATCGCGACGAGCTCTACTGGGCGCTCCATTCCGTACTGGTGAAGCGTCCGGAAGATTTCGATCTTTTCGATCAGGCGTTCCATTTGTTCTGGCGCAATCCGCAGGCGGGAAATCCCCTGCTGGAAGAGATGCTTTCCCACGTTCGGGTGCCGCCTCCGTCCACGGTCTCCCGACGGATCGCCGAAGCGTGGCGCCCGCCGTCGCCCACCGGGACCGCGCCCGCCGAGCGCGTTGAATTCGATGCGGCTCTCACGTTTTCCGCCGACGAGGTCCTGCGCACGCGGGATTTCGATCAGATGAGCGCCGAGGAATTCGCTCGCGCCAAGAAGATCGTCAATCATATGGTCCTGACTCTCCGGCCGGTCCCCACGCGGCGGTTCGCTCCCGATCCTCAGGGCGACCGGATCGATCTGGCCCGCACCGTGCGGGAGAGCCGCAAGACCTTCGGGGACTTGGCGCCATTGCATTTCCGCGCGCGGTTCCTCCAGCCGCCGCCGCTCGTCGTCCTGTGCGACATCTCGGGATCGATGGGGCGTTATTCAGAGATCCTGCTCCATTTCCTGCACGCCCTCCTCGCCGCCCGCTCCCGCGTCCACGCCTTTCTGTTCGCCACTCGCCTGACGAATGTGACGCGAATCCTGCGCCGCCGCGACGTCGACGAAGCGCTCGCCCGCTGTGGCCGCGAGGTCCTGGACTGGTCCGGAGGCACGCGATTGCGGGCTTGTCTGCGCGACTTCAACCGCTCCTGGTCGCGGCGTGTCCTTGGCCATGGTGCCGTGGTGCTGCTGGTCACCGACGGTCTCGACCGCGATCCCGAGCCCGGCCTGGACGCCGAGGCCGACCGCCTCCACCGCTCCTGCCGCCGGCTGATTTGGCTCAACCCTCTCCTGCGGTGGGAGGGATTCCAGCCCCGTGCCCAGGGGGTGAAGGCGCTCCTGCCCCACGTGGACGAGCACCGGCCGGTTCACAATCTGGACAGCCTGGAGGCGCTGGGACGGGCGCTGGCCTAGAAACCGTCCAGTGTCTGGACGGCGTCCCGATCCCGGAAGCTCTCCGGCCCCCCTCTCCTGAAAAGAAAGGCTTTCGGCGGGTCATTGGCGGGTATCGCTTTTGCACTGAGGGCGGGTACATTCGCCGAACGACTGAGGAGAGCCATGAACGGTACATGGAGCAGGCTGGCGTCCAGAAAAGCGTTGACGGAAGAGAGGGTGATCCAGGTGAGCCTGGAGAGTTATCAGCAGAGCGTGGCGGGGATCTCGACCGAGGTGATCCTGTGGAATGGCGAGTCGTTCCCCGCGTCTTTTTACCTGCGTCTTGCGAGCTCCGAAGGCTTGGGCCGGGAGACGCTCGGCGAGCGGTTGAACGATCCCACGACACGGTTCGTGCCCTGCAAGATCAATGGCAGGGTGGAGTTGCTGAGCCTGGAAGGGATCTCCTACATCCGCGCCGCCGGGCCTCTGCCGGAAGTCGGACGGCGCGAGGAGCTTGGCGGCATCCGGCAGCCGGCCCGGGTGACAGTGCGCAGCGGCTACATTCTGGAGGGGGAGTTCCTGTACGTGCTGCCCACGGCGCGGGCGCGGCTGTCCGATCTCCTCAACGTTTCCGGCGAGCGTTTCCTGCTGTTCCTGGCACCGGCGGCGGCCCTTTACATCAACCGGGACGCGATCGTCCGCATCGTCCCCTAGGAGACCGTGCCATGGCGATCCTCGACAAGTTGCTCACCACCACGTCCGAACGGCGGATCGACGCTGTCATCCTGGAGCCGGGGCGCCCGCCCTGTCTGGTGCGCACGGGCCTGGAGCACCCGCTCAACCGCGTGCCGCTGGACGAGGCCACGGTCGCGCGGTTGATCGCCGAAGTGGCCCCGGGCAACCGGGGAGCCGCTCCCATGCCCGCGGAGTTCGACTACAGGATCGGCGATCAGACGTTCCGATTCACCGTCCGGGGGAGCGGCTGGATCGCACGCCCGGCGCCCGCAGCCGAGCCGGGGCTCACGTCCGTGCCCCCGCCGGAAGAGGTCCTGTCTTCTCCCGCGCCCGAGGCCCGTTCTCTGCCGCCGGTGGAGTCGCTGCTTCAACTGCTGGTGGCGCGTGGTGGCTCGGACCTCCATCTCTCCTCCGGGCAGACGCCGCGCGTGCGGCTCGACGGGGATCTGGTGCCCATGCCGGAGTACTCTGCGCCCGCGGCCGTGGAACTCAAGAAGCTGCTCTACACCGTGGCACCGCAGCGCAACCGCGACGAATTCGAGGCCACCAACGACACCGACTTCGCCATCGAGCTGCCGGGTACGGCTCGCTTCCGGGCCAACCTGTTCCGCGAGAGGGAAGGGATCGGCGCCGTCTTCCGCCAGATCCCTCACAAGATCCCCTCAGCCGACGCCCTCGGCCTGCCGGCGGCCGTGCGCAACCTCGCCGATCTCTCGCGCGGCCTGGTGCTGGTGACCGGGCCGACCGGCTCGGGGAAATCGACCACGCTCGCGGCGATCATCGACCTGATCAACCGCAGCCGCAACGACCACATCATCACGATCGAAGACCCGGTCGAGTTCGTGCATCCTTCCAAGGGTTGCCTCGTCCATCACCGGGAGGTAGGGTCGCACACCGAGTCGTTCAAGCGCGCGCTGCGCGCCGCCCTGCGAGAGGATCCGGACGTCGTGCTCGTGGGCGAGATGCGGGACCTCGAGACGACCTCCATCGCCATCGAGACGGCGGAGACCGGGCATCTGGTCTTCGGCACGCTGCACACCACCACGGCGCCGTCCACCGTCGACCGGCTGATCGATCAGTATCCCGCCGGGCAGCAGGCGCAGATCCGGCTGATGCTGGCCGAGAGCCTGCGCGCCGTGGTCGCCCAGACGCTGCTCAAAAAGACCGGCGGCGGCCGCGTGGCGGCCTACGAGATCATGATCTGCACCCCCGCGATCTCCAACCTGATCCGCGAAGGAAAAACCTTTCAGATCCCCTCGCTGATGCAGACCGGCCGCAAGGCCGGCATGGTGCAGCTCAACGATTCGCTGGCGAAGCTGGTGGAAAGCAAAACCGTCGAGCCGCGCGAAGCCTATCTGAAGGCGGTGGACAAGAACGACCTGCTCAACCGCCTGCGCTCGCTCGGCTTCGATCCCCTTGGCGTGAGCCAGGAGGCGGCCTGATGACGAAGGTTCTGATCGCCGACGACCACCCCATCCTCCGCGAGGGATTGAAAAGGATTCTGGAGACGGCGGACGACCTCCAGGTGGTGGCCGAAGCCACGACCGGTCCGGAGACCCTGGACCGGACGCGGACGAGCCGGCCGGACGTCGTCCTGCTCGACGTCTCGATGCCCGGGCGGGACGGCCTGGAGGTCGCCCGTGACTTGAAGCGCCTGGACCGCAACCTGCGCATCCTCATATTGACGGTGCACCCGGAGGACCACTTCGCGGTGCGCTGCCTCAAGGAGGGCGCGGACGGCTACATGACCAAGGACACGGCTCCCGAACAGCTCGTCCAGGCCATCCGCCGTCTCCAGCGCGGCGGTAAGTACATCAGCCCCAGCCTCGCGGAGCGCCTGGCGCTGAACCTCTGCGAGGGAGTGGGCGGCGCGGCGCACGAGGCCCTGTCCGAGCGCGAGCTGCAGGTGATGCGGCGGATCGGCGCGGGGCGGACGGTGGGGGAGGTCGCCGCCGAGCTTCACCTCAGCGTCAAGACGGTTAGCACCTATCGCGCCCGCATCCTGGAGAAGATGAACCTCCGCACCACCGCCGAGATGATCCGTTACGCCGTGGAGGTCGGGCTCACGGCTTGAGCGTGCGGCGCAGGGCTGCGAGCAGCTCCTGAGTGGTGAAAGGCTTGACCAGAAGGGCCTGCGCGGCGTCGCCGGCTGGCCACGCCGCGAGCTCGGTCTCGGTGCCGGCCGCGACGGCGGGGACCCCCGCCCGCAGGTGCCAGACCGCCCGACAGACCCCGGGAGCCTCCAGGCAGCGCAGGCCCGTTCCGGCGACCCCGGCCGCGACGGTTTCCGGGGCCCGGGCGAACAGGGCGACGGCCTCGGCGCCATCACAGGCGGTCAGCGTGCGGTAGGAGTGCTTCTCAAGGACACCCGCCATCGCCTGCCGGACGGCGGCATCGCCCTCTACGACCAGTATGAGCTCGCCCGCCCCGCCAAGCACTGGGCAAGCAGGAACGGTTTCCACCTCTGGCGGGGTGCCGGCGGCCGGCAGGTAAACCCGGAGGACCTGGCCAGCGTCCTCCGCCAAGCCGCCGCAGGCTTTCAGGAGGGGTACGGCGGCGGCGGGAAAACTCCCTCCCTGGATCGCCACCTCCAGCACGACGTGTGGACCGGCCGTCAGCCCCGGCCTTGAGGCGGCCACCATTTCGTCTACCCTGGCGTTGTGCGCGCCGAGCTTCAGCTCGCCTTGACCGGGGAGCCAGGTGGGCGCCGCGAGACAGACGTCGAGGAGCGCACGGTAGAAGCCGAAGGGGTCGCCCCGAAGCAGCCAGAGGTCCGGCGCGAAGTTGCTCGCAACGACGATGCGCGGAGGGAGGGTGGCCTGAATCATCCGCTCCACGTCGAGCAGGAGGTGGCGCGGCTGAAACAGGATCTCCGCCGCTTCTTCACCACGGGCCAGCCAGAGAAGCTGCCGGACGAGGCCGACTCCCCGCCGCGCCGACTCGCCGACCGAGCCCAGGATCAGCCGGTCCCTTTCCGTGGCGCAGACCCCCTCCAGCAGGTCTACGGACATCACTACGGCGGAGAGGAGGTTGTTGAGCTCATGGGCAAGGCCGCCGGCCAGGGCCGAGAAGGCGTCTGAGCGCCCTGCCGGAGAAGAGGCAGGGCGCTGCGGATCGGGGGCTCGCTGGAGGCTGTGACGGGGCATCGGAGAGGTCACGAAGTATTGGGGGATTATATCCGTACCTACTTCTTTGGGGTCCGCACCTTGACCGTGTTGCTGACGCCGATCACGGTCCCCTCGGGGCCGACGGCCGCGATCCGCAGGATGTAGGTCTTGTTCGACCCCACGCCGCTCATCACCGACGACGTCTGACCGGCCGGTAGCGTCTCCATGGGGGCGAAGACGCCCTTACGCTGCTGGGCCTCGATCCGGAGGCTCTCGGCGTTGGCTGGAGGGGTTGTCCAGGAA
>CAXTNS010000001.1:17709-18705 GCA_964245465.1 uncultured Thermoanaerobaculia bacterium | reverse complement strand
TCCGTGATCTATGGCGCCGGCTTGAAGCTGCCGTCGCCATAGATCACGGACGCCGCCATCCGGTCGTCGTCGGCCAGGCGCGCTCCTCTGCCGTCATTGTGGGCTCTCGGCCACATCAAGGCGCCGGCGTCGGACGAGTGGGCGAAACCCAGGGTGTGGCCGAGCTCGTGGGCCAGGACCTCCGCCAGGACCGAGGGATTGTCGCGGAAGTAGCACTCCGTGCCGTCGTTGACCACGACATCGGCTTCGAAGGTCTCGTGGTACGCCTCTCCCCGATAGCCGCGGGATGAATTGGTGACGAAGTAGGGTCCACCCTGCGCCAGGACGCCTCCCGTCTGGCAGTCGAAAGTCCCGGGCACGTCCGTGTTGCCGGGGTCATTGAACAGGACGGCGTTGACGCCGTCGTTGCCGCGGAATCCTCTTTGAGCGCTGGTGGATCCGGCGTAGGAGTACTGGATCGAGCTCGTCGCGTCGCTGCTCCAGGCCTGCAGGGCCGCCTGGAGGCTCGCCTCCGAACGGGACGGGTCGAGCCCGGGCTGACCCGCGGGGTCCATCTTCCAGGACACGCTTTTTCCATTGTCGAAGGCGAACCAGCGGATGGGGAGCCCGCTGGAGCTGCGGCTCAAAGCATGCTTCGCGAGTCCCTCTGGCTCTTCGCGCCAGTAATCCGGAGCCCGCCGCAGGCCCAGGACGCGGTCCTCGATCCAGGTCTCGAAGCGCTCCAGGTCGCGCGCACCCGACTCGTCGCCGGGATCGGTGCCGTCAGCGCGCCGCAGCCGGTGGGCTTCCGAAAGGTCCTGGACGGCGAGCTTGGCTTGGCCGTCTGGCTGCGCGTGAAACGCTCCGAGCATCAGGTGCAGGATGCGGAACGTCCCGTCCGGCGCGGGTTGCAGGAAGAGCAGCGTCTCCTCGCCAAGCCGGAATTCGGGCGCGCCCCAGATCTTCAGGCCGACGCCGTCGGCCCGCTCGCCTCCCATCACCCGGACGGTCACGGTG
>CAXTNS010000001.1:6689-17699 GCA_964245465.1 uncultured Thermoanaerobaculia bacterium | reverse complement strand
GTCACGGTGGAGCCAGGGAGATAGCCTTTGGAAACCTTTTCCAATTCAACCAGGTAGTCCGTCATCGGCGTCCCGGAAGCGGGTCCCGGCTGGACGTCCACGACCTTCACCCGGGCCACCACGGCGGCCTGGTCCACGAGGTCGCCGTCGGCGACGGCGACATAAGTAGTGGCCGAAGCCAAAGAGGCACCTGCCAGCAGCAGGGCGGCAAACGCGATCTTCGCTCGGAACATGGGCTGTCTCCTTTCGATCGTCATGCCGTCCACTCTAGAGATCGGGGACCGCGGCTTTTATCGGCCGCGGTCTCGATTCCATGTGGGATCTAGGGAGATGCCGCTGTAGGAAACGTCTGACGGGATTTCTAAACCGAAAGCGCGCCGAGGAACTCCTGCATCGTCCGCGCGGCGCTCCGGGCGGTCCGGGCATGCAGGCGTGCGAGCTCGAGGTCACCATAAAGGGCGGCGTGAGCGGCCTGCCAGATCTCATCAAGGATCTGGAACCAGAGGCTCCTCAGCTCGGCATAAGGAGGTCCTCCTACCCGCTCGCGGCAGTACCGGACCAGCTCCAACAGGACCGAAGCGGGCTCGAGACTCTCACGGTCGATCTCTTCCAGCAGGCTGAGGAGCAGAGTGCTTTGCTCCTCCCACTCGCGAGCCCAGACCTCGGGGTTTCGGACGGTCTTTGAGGAGCCGAAGAGCAGCCCAGGCACGTTCGTCAAGCCGCCGAGCTTTCGTGATTCCATGGCTAGACGCCTCCTTCGTGCGCGCAGAGCGCCGTGCGCGCGACAGTTGCCAAAGCCTTACAAGCCTTGATTCAGGATGTGGAGGCAGTCTAGCACAAGTTAAGAAGATTGGAAAGCATGTAGAGCGGGAAATCGTCTCCAGTTCTTTCTATTTCGTCAGCAGAGCGGCGACCTCTTCGGCGATGCGTGCCAGAGGCTGCGGTTTCGAGAGCAGGCGGCCGGCTCCCAGGGTGGCCAGCTCGGCCTCGACTTCGGTGCTGCCGTAGGCGGTGAGCAGGATGGTCTGCGCCTGGGGGCGGCTCTCGCGCACCCGCCGCAACAGGTCGAGCCCGGCACGCGGCTCCGTGGCCCCTAGGCGCAGATCGAGGATGACGAGCTCGTAGGAGTCGGCGGCGAGCAGCCTTTCGGCTTCCGTCCGGCTGCTCGCGCGGTCGACCTGGTAGCCGGAGCGGGTGAGGAAATCCACCATGGCGAAGAGAATCGCTTCCTCGTCGTCGACGATCAGCAGGCGCCGGCTCATGACTGGAACCGGGCGAGTTCCACCCGGTACTCCTTGATCTTCTGGTAGAGGGTGCTCCTGGGGATACCGAGGCGCTGGGCGGCATTGACGACCCGCCCGCGCTCTTCGCTCAGCACCCGCTCGATCTGCTGCCGCTCGAGGTCGGCCAGGGTCTGGCCGGAGCCCCCGGAAGCCGCCGGTGCGCTGGCGAGGACCGGCCCGAAACGGAAGTCGCGGGCGCGGATCTCCCCGCCCTCGGCCCGCAGCACGGCCCGTTCGAGCACGTTGCGCAGCTCTCGGGCGTTGCCCGGCCAGGAGTACCTTTGGAGAGCGTCCAGGGCGTCCGGCTCCAGCCGCGCTCCGGGCCGGCCGAGGTCGCGCGCCAGCCGTTCCAGGATCTGCCGGGCGAGGAAAGGGATGTCCTCGCGACGCTCGCGCAACGGCGGCACGGCGATGGGAATGGTGCTGACCCGGAAGTACAGGTCGCTGCGGAAGCGTCCCTCGTGCACCAGGCGCGCCAAGTCGGCGTTGGTGGCCGCGATCAGGGAGACGTCCACCTGCCGGTCCACGACCTCGCCCATCCGCCGAAAGCGTTTTTCCTCGATTACTTTGAGCACCTTGGGCTGCACCACCGGATCGAGGTCCCCGATCTCGTCGAGGAACAGCGTGCCGCGGTGGGCGACCTCGAATAAACCTTTCTTTTCCTGGACGGCACCGGTGAAGGCGCCCCGGGTGTGGCCGAACAGCTCGCTCTCCAGGAACTCCCGCGCCAGGCCAGCGCAGTTGAGGTCCACGAACGGCTCTTCCCGGCGCGGCCCCCGCTCGTGGAGCCAGCGCGCCAGCACCCCCTTGCCGCTCCCGGTTTCGCCCTGGATGAGGATGGGGCCGTCCGAGCGCAGGGCGATGGAGGCCTCGCGGGCCAGCTCGCGGATGGCCGCGCTGGTGCCGGTGAAGGGGTCGACCGCCTCGCGCTCCTGGCGCGTCTGCCGGGCTGCCTGCCGGCGGCGGTTGCGCTGGTTCTCCAGGGCGCGCTCGAGCAGGATGGCGAGCGCTGGCAGCTCCACGGGCTTGGTGAGGAAGTTTTCCGCTCCCTCCTTGATCGCCCGCACCGCGAGGTCGATCGAGCCGTGACCGGTGAGCACCACGATGGGGACCAGCGGGTCGGCCTCGTGCAGCTCCTCGATCAGGTCGAGCGCATTGCCGTCGGGCAGCAGGTAGTCGAGGACCATGGCGTCCGGGCGCGAGCGCCGGAACGCCGAACGGGCCTGCTCGATCGTCGCCGCTTCCTCGACGTCGAACCCCCTGGATTCGAGGAAGTCGCGGACGCCAAACCGGATGACCGGCTCGTCCTCGACGACCAGGACCTTGTCTCTCGCCATAGCCTAGGGGACCTCCGCCGGTTGGAGGCAGGGAAATTCGAGATCGATCACGGCGCCGGCCTCCGGGTGGTTGGCGACACGGATCCGGCCGCCGTGCCCCTCCACCACTCGCGAGACGATCGACAGCCCCAGCCCCGTGCCCCCGGTACGGCGGGAGTAGAAAGGGTCCAGGGCCCGTGGCAGATCGGACGGCGAAAAGCCCGGTCCCTGGTCCCGCACCGAGATGCGCACCCAGGGCCTGTCCTCGACCTGGAAATTCACCGCCTCGATCGTCACCTGGCCGCCGGCGGGCGAGTGCTGGATGGCGTTCTCCACCACGTTCTTGACCGCCTCGCTCAGCCGGCTGACATCGAGCAGCATGAGGCAATCCTCGGCCAAGGGGCGGAAGGAGAGGGCGATTCCCGCCCGCTCCGCCATGGGACGGCAGAGGTCGAGAGCCCCCTCCACGGCGTCCGTAATCTGCCGCGGGGCCATTTCCAGCCGCGCCGGCTTGCCGTAGTCGAGCAGGGCCTGCATGAGACGGGTCATCCGCCCGAGCTCTGCGCGTAGCAGCGGCAGGTACGGGCGGTGCTCGGGCAGGTCGCCAAACCGGCTCTCGAAAGCGTCGAGCACGGCGCTCATGCCGAACAGCGGGTTGCGCACTTCGTGGGCGACACCTCCCACGACGGCACCCAGGGCGGCCATGGTTTCCGAGCGGCGCAACGACTCCTGGAGCCGGACTGTCTTCGTGATGTCGCGCACCTGCACGATGGCTCGGGGCTCGGTTTCGTCCGACGCCGCCGAGATGCCGGCCTCCACCTCCCAGGTCCTCTCGCGGCTTTCGTCCGTGGCCTCGCACACCTCCGGCGCCAGGCTGTCGAGAACCCGGTAGGCCAGCGCCGTCACCGTGGCCCAGGGCTGGTCGCCGCTGACCTCCTCCACCCGCAGGCCGATGATCTCGCGGAAGTCGCGGCTCACCAACTCGCAGACCGCGCGGTTGACCCGCTGTACGCGCCCATCGAACCCGACCAGCAGGATCGGAGACGCGATGGCGTCGAACGTCGAGCGCCATTCGAAGGCCGCCCGTTCCAGCGCCCGCCGGAACTGCGCCTGCTGCTCCTCGGCTGCCTTGTGGGCGCTGACGTCGCGCGTCACGGCCACCCAGTACTCGCGCTCCTCTCCGAGCGGCCGTCCCATGACGCGGATGGTGCTCTCCGTCCAGAGATAGCGGCCGTCCTTGCACCGAAAGCGGTAGGTAATCAACTGGGGGTCCAGGGAGCTGATCAGAGCCTCGTACGTGCGGCCCGCCTGCTCCAGGTCGTCCGGATGCATGAATTCGAAGACCTGCCGCCCCGCCAGTTCCTCCGGCTCGTAGCCGAGCAGCCGCCGGCAGGCGCCGGAGGAAAACACGAACGCCGTGTCGGGCTTGTGGGTAGAGATGAGATCCGAGGTGTTGTCGAGAACGACCTGGTGCCATTCATCTCGCAACGAGATCTCTTGCTCCTGCCGCTTGCGCTCCGTGATGTCGATGTGGGCCACCATGGCGCCGCCCGAGGCCCGCAGGGGGGCCACGTACAGGAGGTGCCAGGATTCGCCGCTGGGGTACTCGAGCGTGAAGAAGCCTGTCTCGCGGCGTAGCACGCTCGCGAGGCCCTTGCCCGCCTTCGCGGCCGCCTCGTCACCGGACGCCGCCGAGCGGGCGCAGACCTCGAGATAGTTGATCCCTTCCGCCGCCTGGCGCAGGCTCGCTGAGCCGCCGGCCGCGAGAGCCGTCCGCCGCCACCGCTGGTTGACGCTGCGGATCACCCCGTCCGGGTTGACGAAGGCGATGTTTGCCGGGAAGGCGGTCAGAGCCGCAATCGCCAGCTCGCCTTGCGCGTCCAACCAGTCCTCCGGTGGCGAAGGCACCAGAGGCTCCGCGGGGGAGCCCGTCCTCACGGACATGTGCTGCTGCTACTCATGGTGTATATTTTAGAAAACCTTACCACATTGACTATGCGAGCGCCACTGGCTCAGGAGTCAGCACGGTGGTGATCCAGGACTCCAGCCGGCGCTGCCCCAGCGACTCGAACTCGACGAAGCGCAGGCCCATGCCTCGCGGCTGGCGCCAACGGCGACGCCAGCAGACCACAGCCTTGGCCCGCACCGGCGCCCCTCCGGCCTCACCGCGGGTGTGGAATTCGAGCGAGATTGCCGTGCCCACGGGGAACGTGTGGCTCGTCGCGATGAACAGGCCGCCCAGGCTCACATCCTCGGCAACTCCCCTCAAGTACTCCCGGTCACGCTGGCGCAACGAGAGCTCATGGAAGCGCACACGAATCCCTGCCGCCAGACGCCGGAAGTCCCGGCGTTCCTCATCCTCCCCCTGCCACAGCGAATCGCTTACGGTTTCGTTCATGGATGGCTCCTTTGGTCTGGCGAGGACCGGAGCAAGAGCTGGGCCAGCTATTAGCAGCGGCTGAAATACAAGGATCAAAGCCGTGAGGGGGGTGCGCTGGCGTCCAGGTTCTGGACAGGGTGTCCAGACGTCGGACGGTTTCGCCACGGGATCCCGGGAAAGGAGACTCTGGCATTTCCCTTGCGAAAGGGGAGCGGCAGGAACCAGGAGGAGAGCCGTGGAAACGAGGCCGGAGGAGCGCTGGCTTCAGCAGGTTCTGGATGCCATGACGGACCAGATCGCCGTGCTGGACCGCCATGGGACCATCTTGATGGTCAACGAGGGCTGGCGCCGCTTCGGTAGAGACAACGGCAGTGCCGAACCGTCCTGCTTCGGCGTCAACTATCTCGAGGTCTGCCGCCGGTCCGCCATCCATGAGGGCGAGGGGGCCGACCAGGCACGGCAGGTGCTCAAGGGGGTGCGCGCCGTCCTGGAGGGCAAGCTCGCTCACTTCGAGCTGGAGTACTCCTGCCATTCTCCCCGCGAGCGGCGCTGGTTCGTCCTCAACGCGACGCCGCTGACCGCCAGCCCGGGCGGAGCGGTGATCACCCACGTCAACGTCACGTCCCGCAAGCTGCGCGAGCAGGAGGCTTTGCGGCAGGCCCATCAGGACTCGCTCACCGGTCTCGGCAACCGCCGTCGCATCGAGGCTCAGGCCGTCCCTGCCCTGGCCAACTGCCGCCGGAGCGGCGGCTCCGCCGCGGTGTTCCTCCTCGACCTCGACGGTTTCAAGGAAGTCAACGATACCTTCGGCCATCATGCGGGAGACCATGTCCTGCGCGAGGTCGCGGCACGCCTACAGGCGCGTGTCCGGTCCACGGATCTCCTGGCGCGGCTGGGGGGAGATGAGTTCGCCGTGCTCCTAACCGGGGTCGATGCCCACGGGGCCCGAACCGCCGCGGATTCGTTCCTCGCCACTCTCTCGTTGCCCATGAGGATCGAAGGAGCCGAGGTCTTCGTGGGAGCGAGCATCGGCCTGGCCCTCTACCCGGAACACGGCAGGACCTTCGCAGATCTCCTGCGGGTGGCCGACGCGGAGATGTACCGGGTGAAGGCCGCAGGCACCGCCAGTCCGTTCCAGGGTCAGCGGACCCGGAAGCTTCGGATCGCCCCCCGCGCCAAGACGGCATGACGCTCGGAGGCGCTGGAGCGGGTGCAGAATTGCCCCGTTGGCGTAGCGCCTCCCTGGGAGCGTCGGCATCCCTGCCGGCCTAGCTCACTCCGGGAGCAACGCCAACCCCGCGGGAAGTGAACGGAAGAATCAAAGGGAGGAAACCCATGGCCTGGGACGTGCGCGGCAAGACGATCTTGGTAACCGGTGCCACGAGCGGCATCGGTCTCGAAGCCTCGGTGGCGCTGGCCCGTCTTGGCGCCCGAATCGTCATGGTCGGCCGTAATCCCAATCGAACCGAGACCGCCATGGCCGATGTCATGGCGCGGAGCGGCTCACGAGATGTCTCGCATTTCCTCTGTGATTTTTCCTCACAGGCGGCCATTCGCGATTTCTCCAGGGCCTTTCTCGCCAGCCATGACCGGCTCCACGTCCTGGTGAACAACGCGGGAGGAGTAAACAAAAAGCGCCGGTTGACGGTGGACGGAATCGAGGCCACGTTCGCCATCAATCATCTCGGCTATTTCCTGCTGACGAACCTTCTCTGGGACCTACTCGTACGGAGCGCGCCGGCTCGGATCGTCACGGTCGCATCCGTGGGGCACCGGCGAGGCACCCTCGATTTCGACGATCTCGGCTACGAGCAGGGCTACGCCATCATGAAGGCCTACACGCGCTCGAAGCTCGCCAACGTCCTCTTCGCCGCCGAGCTGGCGCGCCGGCTTGAAGGCACAGGCGTGACTTCGAACAGCCTGCATCCCGGCGCCGTGGCGACGAACATCTGGTCCGGGGCTCCGCTCTGGGCGAAGCCCCTCATCCAGATCCTGTACCGTCCGTTCTTCATCAGCGCGGAGGAAGGCGCTGAAACCATCGTGCAACTGGCGGCGAGCCCCGAGCTCGAAGGGGTCACCGGGAAGTACTTCGAACAGGGGAAGGCCGTGCTGGCGGCTCCCCTGGCGCGGGACGATTCCCTCGCGGGGTGCCTCTGGAGCGTAAGCGCGGGTCTGGTCGCCTTATAAGCGCTTGAAGTAAATTTCCGCGTTGCCGTCGCGCCGGTCGGTCCAGATCACGTAAATCGAGCCGCCGGCTGCAGCCACTGCGGGCCGCAACACATCACCAAGAGGGTTGCCGAAGGTGCGGGTCAGCCGCTTGTCCGGTCCCCAGGTCGTCCCGCCGTCGGTCGAGCGCTTGGCGTAGACCTGGATCGTGCCATCCCGGCCGTCGCCCCAGACGACGTAGACGTCCGGGCCGGAGACGGCGAGCGAGGGGCGTAGCGACAGGCCCGGCGCCCTGGTGAGCCGGATATCCGGTCCCCAGGTGGCGCCGCCGTCCTGGGAGCGCTTGTAGTAGATTTCCCAGGAGGTGGTCCAAGTCTCCAGGAGATCGTGAAAGTGGCGCAGAAGCGCCTCCAGCCGCGCGGGATCTCCGCCGTGCTGGATCCAGGCTGGAGCAGCCGCCTGGACTGCATGCATCTTCTCCTCCAGGCGCTCTGTGAAGGCCGGCAGATAGTAGATCGCCGGATCGCGCGGCGGCGGGGGAGAAGCGGGCAGCCCCACCAGCGCCAGGGCCTCGCCGAGCGCGGCCTCGACGTCACCCTCCGTGACGCCCGAGTCTCGGCGATCGAACCAGGCCAGATGCAGGGTCTCGCCCTGCACGGCCATGGACGGCGCCCACGAGTCCGCGGCATTGCGGGTCAGGCGCTGTACCGGCTCCCAGGTGGCGCCGCCATCCAACGACCGCCGGAGGTACTCCTCCTCGTTGGCGTCGCCATAGTCGACGAAGCCGACATAGGCTCTCTCGCCCACGATCTCGACGGTCGCAACCCAGGACTCGTAAGGCAGCTCGGAGATCCGCGATTCCTCCTTCCATGTGGCGCCGAAATCGTCCGATCCGCGGGTATAGACCTCGGCCTGTCCTTCCCGCCGGTCTCCCCAGACGACGCGGACCCGCCGTCCGGACGTAGCGATCGCGGGATTCGCTCCCTTGCCGAGCATGATCTCGGGTCCCCAGGTAGCGCCGCCGTCGGCCGAGCGCCGGAAGACGATTTCCGGTCCTCCAGGAGCGGCGTTGTGCCAGACCACATAAACCGAGCGGCCTGCACGCGCGACGGCCGGGTACTCGCTACGCGCCGCAAGCCGCGACAGGCGCACGTCCGGTCCCCAGGTGAAACCACCGTCGGTGGAGCGCTTGGTGTAGACCTGCGGCAGGCCGTCGCGAGTGTCGAACCACGCGGCGTGGACCTCTCCGGCCGGTCCGGCTGCCAGGCTGCGGGCAAAGTTGATGGAGGTCTGCGAGTCGCCGGCATGGAAGGTCAGCCGCCGGTCCGCGGACCCTCGGGACGAGGGACGCCTGGCCGTGTCACTCTCTTGCGCCAGAGCCGCGCCAACGAGCAGGAGCAGGAAGGAAAAGGCAAGGCCCTGCCGGGTACGTGCGATCATGTCCTTACTCCTTCTGCTTGCGGAGCTCCGAGAGCTTGGCCTGCTGAGGCTCGGTCAGGAGGTTCTTGATTTTCACCAGCAGCGCGATCTGCGCCCGCTTGATCTCCCGCTCCAGGGCCAGCACCTTGTCGACTTCGGCGAGCACCGCGGTCTCGTCCACGGACCTGGCTTGAAGCAGCCGGACCAGCTTCTGAGACTGCTCCTGCAGGTCCCACTGCAGATCGAGGAACTTCGCCTGGACCTTTTGGACGCTGTCCCGGATCGCGGTCCGCTGGCGGTCGTCGAGGCCGATCTCCTGGCTATGTTGTATGACCAGCTCAGGCGGAAAGACGTTCCTGGCGATGGGATCCTCACCGGTCGGCTGAGCCCAGCTTCGGGCCGGCCCGGCCAGGGCAAGAAGCAGAACGATGGCAATTCTGGTTTTCACGACGGGGATCTCCTTTCGGAAGGTGGGATAGGCCAGCTCGGACCGAGCTCGATGACGCTCCGGCTGAGGCCCGAAGGCACGGCGAAGATCTCGCGCCCGGGCGTCTCCAGAAGAAAGGCGGTGGGCGACCGCCACTCGGTGATGGAGGGCAGGGTCTCTTCTTGAATCCGCGGCTCGCCGGTCCACGGTCCGATCCAGAGGGCCAGGATGGCGATTGCGGCTCCTGCCGCGGCCGTTACCGCCACGAGACGACGGCGGATCCCACTTCCCCGGGACCGTCGGCGAGCGTCCCGCAAGACCCCGGCGAAGGACGGGCAGTGGTCTTCTTCCTCGTGGCGCAGGGCCGAGAAGGCGGCTGCCAACTCCGGGTCCTGGTCCGGCCGGCTCATCGCGCCTTCTCCCAGGCGAGCTGTTCGTGGAGAGCGCTCTTGCCGCGGTGATAGTGTGTGCGGGCGCTCCCTACCGAGATCCCGAGCACGCGCGCCGCCTCCTCGACGGTCAGGTCCTCGTAGAACACGAGATGGAGCACCTCGCGCTGGCGGGCCGGCAGAGTCTGAAGCGCGGCCCGCAAGGCGCGGCTGGTCTCGGACGCATCGAGCCGGGACTCGGGAGTGGGAGCGGCGGCCGGGCTCGGCCGGGCATCGAGCCAGCGCAGGGCGGACAGCGACCTCAGCCACCGGCCGCGCCGCCGTTCGGCGGCCGTGCGGCGGATCACGCCGAACAGCCAGGTCTTGAAGCTCGACCGTTCATCGAAGCGTGCCCGGCCGTCAAGGATCTTGAGATAGCTCGTCTGCAACACTTCTTCTGCCTCCTCCCGATCCCACCGGCAGCAACCGAGGGCCCAGCCGAAGCTGGCGGGGTGGAGAGCCTCCAGGCGTCGTTCCAAGGGCTCGCCGGTCATCGGGGTTCGGCTCTCGCGTCGGTTGCGCGAGAGCCGGTCGTGCAGTGAGTGGAGGGAAGGGAGGGTTTATATGACAGTGAGGGGCCGTCCCTTACATCTTGTGCCGCACCGCCAGTTTCGTCAGCTCGATGAAGGCCGGGTCCTCGTGGAGGCCGGCGAACATGTAGTCGTCGCGGGCCTCCTGCATCTCCATGGCGCGCACGGCGTCGAAGCGCTCGTACTCGTAGAAGTGACGGCGCAGCATCTCCATGGCCTTCTGGCGGTCTCCGGCCTGGGCCCAGAGGGCCGCCAGGTTGTAGCTCGCCTCCAGCACGTCCGCGTTGGTGGTGGCCACCCGGACGGCTTCCTCCTTCTTGCCGGCGGCGGCCAGGTAGACGGCGGCGAAGATCTGGTTGTAGCGGTCGTCGGGATCGAGCGCCAGGGCTTGGCGCATGTAGCCGGCCGCCTTCTCCGTCTGCCGCTCGGAGAACCAGTAGACGGCCAGGTTGCGGTAGGTGATGGGCAGTGGATAGACGGCGAGCGAGCGCTCGAACATCGCGAGGCCTTCGGCGAAGCGGCCGGCATGGATCGTCATCTTGCCCAGGCCGTGCAGGGCCACGGCGCGGGCGATGGGATCCGCGGGCATGGCGAGCACGCGCTCGAAGACGGTTCTCGCCTTGGCCCATTCGCCCGTCTGGTGGCGGTAGAGCTCGCCGAGATAGCGCAGAGCCGTGGCGTCCGCTGGATCCATCTCAGCCGCCCGGGTATAAAGGCGCTCGGCTTCGGGGTAGCGCGCCGCGAGCTCGGCATCGAGACCCTGCTGCAAGATCGTCTGAACCTCGGCGTTGCGTCCTCCTGTGTCCGGGTCCGCGAGGCTGTCCGGCCCGAGGAGGTGGAGCACCGCCTCTTCAACCTGGACTCCCAGCTTCTTCAAACCCTTGGCCGCCTTGCGGCCGAGGCTTGGGAAGAGGCACCGCTGCTCCCAGACCCGCTGGTAGTCGGCGATGGCGCCGTCGCGGTCGCTCGCGGCTTTCTTCTCCGCGCCTTCGACCAGGACCTTCAGGCTGGCCGCGCGCTCGTCTAGCTGGGACGCAAGGAGCTTCTCCACTGACTTGACG
>CAXTNS010000001.1:5757-6679 GCA_964245465.1 uncultured Thermoanaerobaculia bacterium | reverse complement strand
CGATTCGCCGATGGGCGCCTTGAAGGCCTCATGGAGCGCCTGGTTGTCCACCGTCACGAGAGCCATCGCTACGCAGCGGCTGCCGGCGAGCGACAGGGAGCGCGACGTCTGCAGAGGAGAGCTCCGCGCGTCATCGGACGACGTCGGGAACCAGTAGACCGCAAGAGGGGTCTGCGGCCGCTCAGCGCCTGATGACAACACCTTCCAGGAGACGCGGTAGACCACGGGCTCGCTGCCCAGGTTCGGCACCACCCCGCCCGTTCCACCACCGCCGCCACCACCGCACGTGGCGGACGCCGGCAAGGCGGGCAGCAACAGAAGGAGGGTGAACGCGAGAAGGCGGCGGTGGGGCATGGCGCGAATCTCCTTTTGAACCTTTTGTCCCCTGGATGCGAAGAGAGGTTCTCTCAAGGATCCTCTTCGTCTGAACTCTCGATGAACGCGCCCAGGTCTTCGAGCGCGGATTCATACTCCTCCAGGGCGCATTCGATGCGGTCCTGCAGGGCTTCAGGATCTTCGATCTCCTCCAGCAGGTCGACCTCGGGGTCGGTCGGGAGGGTTGAGGCGATCTCCCGGAGCTGCGTGCAGAAGGCCAGGAACCTTCCGGCCGTCTGGAGAACCTTCTCGCGGTCGGAGGGTGGCAGCGCCTCGGCTGCTTTCAGCAGACGGTCGCGGAGGCTGAGGACGTGCCAGGCCGCCTGCCGGAGATCCTCATAGAGTGTACGGTTCGGGGTGAGCATCCAGACCGTCCTTTTCTGAGATCCTTCTGGCTGCGTATTGTAGCTCGGCGGCGGTCCGCCAGCCGGGGCCGCTATTGAACCCGCCCCCACCCGGAGGTATCTTTGACGCGGCTTGGAGGCGGGGGCATGAACCACTGGAAGGAAACTGCGGAAGTCCTCTCGCGGCTCGCCGAGCTCACCGG
>CAXTNS010000001.1:0-5747 GCA_964245465.1 uncultured Thermoanaerobaculia bacterium | reverse complement strand
GCTGCCTGGAGGCGGACGTGCGCGAGGTGGCCAAGGGCGTCCTCGCGACCGGCCAGCCCAGCCTGCGGCACTACAGCACCGGCGCCGCCGAGGACGTTATCTGGGGGCTCGGGCTGGGCTGCAACGGTCTGGTAGATGTCTTCGTGCAGAGCGCCACGGAAGGGCCGCTGGCGGACCAGGAGGACCGGTTGCGCGGGCTGCTCACGGGGGATGCCCCGTTCGTCGTCGCCACCGTGGTGGACGGTGAAGGCCCGGGCGCGGTTCTGATTGCAGGACCGGAGGCCATTGATGGCTCTCTGGAGTCCGCGGATCTCGACGTGCTGGCGGTGGAGAAGGCCCGCAGCCTCGCTCCGGCCGGCCGTTCGGGAGTGCACCCGATAGGGGACCGGCAGGTCTTCTTCGAGGTATTGCCGCCGCCTCCCCACCTCATCGTCTGTGGTGCCGGGGACGACGCCCGTCCGCTCGTAGCCTATGCCGCGGACGCCGGGTTCCGCGTCACCCTCGTGGACCATCGCCAGGGGTTGATGAATCCGGCCTGGTTTCCCCAAGTGGCACGGCTGATCCTGGCCCGCCCGGAGGAACCGGCCGACCTGCCTCCCTCCGAGCGTTCGCTGGCGGTGGTGAAGACCCACTCCCTGACCCATGATCGCGAATGGACGCGGCGGCTCCTCATGGCGGGCCTGCCCTACGTGGGGCTGCTGGGACCCCGCGTGCGGACGGAGAGCATCCTCAAAGAGATTGGCATGCCGGGAGACGACCGGATTTTTGGTCCGGTCGGGCTGGACCTTGGCGCCGACGGGCCGCGGCAGGTGGCGCTCTCCATCGTCGCCGAACTGCTCGCCTTCACGGCCGGGCGGGAGCCGAGGCATCTCTCGGAGCGCAAGGAGGCCATCCATGCCGTGTGATACGCCTACGCCTTCTCTGTTTGATTTTGTATAGATCGGTGTATATACTCTGCATATGAGAGTGGCAAGAGCGAAGTTGTTCCAGAATGGTGGCAGCCAAGCCGTGCGATTGCCAAAGGAATGTCGGTTCCCAGAGGGTCAGGTCGAGGTCCTTGTCCGGCGCGAGGGGACAAGCGTCATTTTGGAGCCGTTGGACGCTAGGACGCATGAGTTCCGGGCCTGCCTGGGCGCCTGGGAGGAAGAGATTGTCCGTCCACCCCAGGGTAGACTGATCGATCTCAAGGATGCTTTCGATTGATGCCGGAGTACATGCTGGACACGGATACTGTGAGCTTTGCTCTGCGAGGACAGGGGCGAGTTGCCAGCCGAATTCTTGAGTATCGTCCCTCTTTACTCTGCATCAGCTCGATCACTTTGGCCGAGTTACGCTACGGCGCAGAGCTTCGAGGATCGAAGAAACTTCATGGTCTTATCCATACCTTCACCTTGTCCATTGCCGTTATGCCATTCGATACCTCCGTTAGCGAGGTCTACGGCACCGTTGCGGCGGATCTCACCCGCCGGGGTGTTCCCATAGGACCTTTCGATACCTTGCTTGCAGCCCAAGCGTTGGCGCTGAGCTTGACTCTAGTGACCAACAACGGCAGGCATTTCGACCGGGTGGTTGGGCTTAAGACCGAAAACTGGGTCTGAAACAAGGAGCCATCCATGCCGTCTGACCGCAACGGACCCGTCGCCGGCATCCTGCTCGCCGCCGGCACCTCGAGCCGCATGGGCAGGAACAAGATGCTGTTCGATCTGAACGGGGAGAGCGTTCTGCGCGGCGCGGCACGGCGGGCGCTGGTCGGAGGGTTGTCGCCTCTGCTGGTGGTGCTCGGCCACGAAGCAGAGAAGTCCCGTGTGGAACTGGAAGGTCTGCCCTGCCAGATTGTGATCAATCCGAATTACGAACAGGGGATCAATTCCTCGCTCAAGGCGGGGATCTCAGCCGTGCCTGCGGAGGCTCAGGCCGCCGTGGTGATGCTGGCTGATATGCCGTTCGTGACTCCGGAGATGCTCATCGGCCTGATCGATCGCTACCGGTCGACCGAGGCGCCGCTCGTCATCTCGGACTACGAGGGGGTCAACGCGCCTCCCATGTTGTACGACCAGAGCCTGTTCGACGAGCTTCTGGCGATGACGGGGGAGGGCTGCGGCCGGCAGGTGGTCAAGCGCCACCGGGAGGAAGCGGAGGTGCTTGCCTGGTCTCCGTCTGCCCTCACCGATATCGACGTGCCCGGGGACTACGAGCAGCTACAGAGCGGTGATCCTATGAATCCATAGAGGTGTGCTGCGTACATGATACGATCCGGTCTATGCTGAAACGGATTTTCGCCGACAACTTCCGCGCACTGGTGAACTTCGAGCTTCGGCCCGGCGGACTGAATCTCTTGCTCGGCGGCAACGGCAGCGGCAAGACGAGTGTGTTCGAGGTTCTAGGGAGTTTGCGCGACCTCATCGTCCTGGGCACTTCTGTGAGCACTCTCTTCTCGTTTACACGAACCCGGTGGGAGACCCGGGACGTGCAACGATTCGAGTTGGACGTGCAGGAGAATGGCGGGACCTATCGCTATGCGCTTGAGATCCAGCATCCCGAAGACCTTCACGGTAAGCCTTTCATCCGCTCAGAGAGCGTTACGTTCGACGGCATCCTGCTCTATCGATTCTCTGCGGGAGAGGTCCAATTATTCCATGACGATCAAACGGTAGGGCCGGTGTTTCCCTTCCGTCCCGATCAGTCATTTTTGGTGAATCTCGACCCGCCTGGTGCTAAGCAGATCTCTCGTCTCACAGAGTTCAAAAAAATCATGGCCGGATTTTGGATCGTTCAGCCGAATCCTTTTAGTATTGAACCGAAGTCGACGCAGGATCAAGTTTTCTTGGCGCGGAATGGCAGCAATTTCGCATCGTTTTTTAGCTATCTTAACAGTGAGCGCCCCGAGGCACGATCCGAATTTGAAAACCGGATGAGCGACGCGCTCCCGGGTTTTCGCAATCTGCTATTTCGGCGCTCGGGAGACGCGAAATTCCTATTCGCTGCGTTCAGCGATGAAAAGAAGCCTTCTGTTGAGTACGGTCTCTCGGAATTGTCTGAAGGACAAAGGGTGCTGGCGGTGCTCTATGCTGCTGTTTGTGGATTGGTGCGCGAGAGCGCGGTGCTCTGCTTCGATGAGCCGGACAACTTCGTTGCCCTGTCCGAGATTCAACCTTGGCTGCAGGTCCTGCGCGATACTCTCGAAATACGGGGTGGACAAGCGATGATCATCTCGCACCATCCCGAAGTCATGGACTATCTGGCGCAGGACTCCCTCTGGTGGTTCGAGCGACCTTCCGGGCCCGTGATCACTAGGCTGTACGAACCGGATGCTGAATCTCCTTTGAAACTTTCCGAGTTTGTCGCGCGAGGAGCGGCATAGGTGCCGAAGAGGCTCAGATGTCAGTTGCTCTGTGAAGATGTCGAACAGGAGCGGCTATTCCGCCCGATCTTGGAGCGACATTTCCGTCGTGTCTATGTCGAGCCCCGAAAGGCCCGTGGCGGAGTCAGTTTTGTCCTACAGCACATCCAGCGCCTAGCCGATTACATTCGGCAACGCCACCAGGAAGCGGTGGGCTTGCTCGTGGTGATCGACGGTGACACTGCTGGCCTCCAGAAACGTCTCGAAGAGATCCGTACCGCTGCGGGTTTTACTGGAACTGCATGGGAAGAGCGGATCGCGATCTGCGTCCCATCTCGTAGCGTTGAGACGTGGGAGATGTGGCTGTGCGGTAGGCGTGAACTGGACGAAAGGACCTCTTACAAGGAGATCTACCGACGCGAGGTCGAACGAGGCACGATGAGCTCTCGCAAGGCGGTTGAAGCTTGGTTCGCGATCCTCACCTCTGAGGAGCGGCAGACTGAAGAATCCTGGCTCCCGGCGCTCTCCCACGGACGCAGAGAGGTGGATCGCCTCCAAGGGTTTGCCCAGCCGTAAGTCTGACTTGGCGAGTCGCGAGGTTCCCGACTGTGGGGTTGGCGATTTCGGCTACACTGAAAGGACCATGCGCGCCGAGCTGCTCCAGATGGCGGCGGACCTGGCTCAGCGGGAGGAGCCGTTCGTGCTCGCCGTCGTGGTGCGCCGCCAGCCGGCCAGTTCCTCGCAGGCCGGGGACATGGCGCTGATCACCGCCGCCGGTGTCTTCCACGGCTGGCTTGGCGGCAGTTGCACGCAGCCGACGGTGATCCGGGAAGCGAAGCGGGCTCTCGCCGAGGGACAGCCGCGGCTGGTCGCTCTGGCGCCCGATCCGGAGACGGTTCAGAGGCCCGGGGTCACCGCCTTCCCCATGACCTGCAACAGCGGAGGGACCGTGGAGATCTATCTGGAGCCCGTCCTGCCGGCGCCGCGCCTCGTGGTGTTCGGCGTCTCTCCCACGGCCCGGGCGCTGGCAAAGCTCAGCAAGGCGATGGGCTACTCGGTGGTCGCTGTCGATCCTGCCGCCGAGCCGGAGCTTTTCCCTGATGCTGATCAGGTCATCACCGATCTGTCCCGGTTTCCTCGCCTCTACGCCCCCTCGAAAGGCCCTCGCTTCGCCGTGGTGGCCACGCTCGGCGAGCGCGACGAGGAGGCGATCCGCGACGCGCTGGCGCTTGCGCCCGACTATCTCGGCATAGTGGCGAGCCGGCGACGCTTCGCCCAGATGCGGGAGATTCTGCTGGCGAGAGGCGTGACCGCCTCAACGCTCGCCGCTATCCGCAATCCGGCAGGGGTGGACATTGGAGCCACGACGCCGGAGGAGATCGCCGTCTCGATCCTGGCGGAAATCGTCCAGATCCAGCGGGCCGCTCCGGTCGTGGAGGATGACGATGGGAAGTCCGCTGCCGAGGCGACCGCGATGGATCCCATCTGTGGCATGACGGTCGAGATCGTCTCCGCCCGCCACACGGCCGAGCACGGGGGCCGCACCTGGTACTTCTGTTGCGGCGGCTGCCGGGAGCGCTTCCTGGCGGACCCTGAGAAATATGCCGCGATGGGAGGCGCCGCCGCGTGAGGCCCGAGATCGCGGTGTTGCAGGAGGACATGGAGCGGCTGGGGTACATCGCCGATCCGGCCCTCGCCACCGCCGTGTTCCTGGCCCGGGAGATGCGCCGGCCGCTGCTCGTGGAGGGCGACGCCGGAGTGGGCAAGACCGAGATCGCCAAGGTGCTGGCACGCCTGCTGGATACCGAGCTGATCCGCCTTCAGTGCTACGAAGGGCTGGACGTCGCGACCTCCCTCTACGAGTGGAACTACCAGCGCCAGATGCTGCGCCTGCGCTTGGCTGAAGGGGAAGGCAGGAGCGCGGATGAGATCGAAGACCTCATCTTCGGCCGCGAATACCTGCTCGAACGGCCATTGCTGCGCGCCATCACCCGCCGCGAGGGGCCGCCCGTGCTGCTGATCGACGAGATCGACCGCGCCGACGACGGTTTCGAAGCCTTCCTGCTGGAGGTGCTGTCGGACTTCCAGGTGACCATCCCCGAGCTCGGCACCATCCGGGCCGAGCACGTGCCCTATGTGGTGCTCACCTCCAACCGCACTCGCGAAATCGGCGACGCCCTGCGCCGCCGCTGTCTCTATCTCTACGTCGAGCACCCCTCGCTGGAGAAGGAGGTGCGCATCCTGCGCGCCCGCGTTCCAGAAGCCGGCGAGCGGCTGGCGGAGGAGATCGGCCGCTTCATGCAGGCCCTGCGGCGGCGGCGGCTCAGCAAAGCGCCAGGTGTGGCGGAGACCATCGACTGGGCCCAGGCTCTCCTGCGTCTGCACCGCGACCACCTCGATCTCGAAA